>JBFFQS010000023.1:0-20114 GCA_041573315.1 Amylibacter sp.
CACCGGTTGGGCAAAAGCCCTTCTCCCGCTGAGGCGAAACCGGAAAAGGAAAAGAACAATGGCTCTACCAGAGTTTTCATTGCGCCAACTGCTCGAAGCAGGCGTACATTTTGGCCACCAGACACACCGTTGGAACCCGCGCATGGACCAGTTTATCTATGGTCAGCGCAGTGGCATCCACATCATTGACCTGACGCAAACCGTTCCGCTGCTCGACGCTGCGCTGAACGCGGTGCGCGAAACCGTCTCCAAGGGCGGCCGCATCCTGTTCGTCGGCACCAAGCGTCAGGCGCAGAAACCGGTTGCAGAAGCAGCCGAGCGTTCGGCTCAATACTACATGAACCACCGCTGGCTCGGCGGCACGCTGACCAACTGGAAGACTGTTTCCAACTCGATCGCCCGTCTCAAGGAAATCGACGAGAAGCTCGAGTCCGGCGCCGAAGGCCTGACCAAGAAAGAGCGTCTGGGTCTGGAACGCGAACAGACAAAACTGCAAGCGTCGCTTGGCGGTATTCGTGAAATGGGGACCACACCGGACCTGCTGGTCGTCATCGACACCAACAAGGAAGCTCTGGCCGTGGCCGAAGCCAACAAGCTCCACATTCCCGTGATTGCGGTTCTCGATACGAACAGCGCGCCTGAAGGCATCGATTTTCCGATACCCGGCAACGATGACGCAGCCCGCGCCATCAGCCTCTATTGTGACCTGATCGCCCGCGCTGCACTTGACGGCATGGCTGCACAGATGGGTTCCGCCGGTATCGACATCGGCGCCCTGGAAGAGGCCGCTGTCGAGGAGGCGCTGGCTGAGGAAGCGCCCGCACCAGCAGCCGCACCAGCCGCCGAAGAAGCACCCGCACCAGCCGCCGAGGCACCTGCGGAAGAAGAAGCAGCGGCCGAACCAGCGGGCACAGCGCCCGAGCTGTTCGCCGAAGCTCCTGAAAACGCCGATGATCTGAAGCAGATCAGCGGTGTCGGTCCCGCTCTGGAAGAAAAGCTGAACAAACTGGGCGTTTACACATTCGCGCAGGTTGCAGGCTGGACCCCAGACCAAGTCGCATGGATCGACGACTCGCTGAGCTTCAAAGGCCGCGTGGAACGTGACGACTGGGTTGGTCAGGCCGAATTGCTTGCCGCCGGCAAATAAGCCGCGCACCCCAGATAACGCGGGGCGGCACAGTCCGCCCCGATCCCGAATTTCCTCGTTTTAGGAGAGAGTAAAATGGCTATTACAGCTGCATTGGTAAAAGAACTTCGCGACCTGTCCGGCGCCGGCATGATGGATGCCAAGAAAGCCCTGACGGAAAACGACGGCGATATCGAAGCGTCGATGGACTGGCTGCGGACCAAGGGTCTGGCAACCGCCGCCAAGAAATCGGGCCGCACCGCCGCCGAAGGTCTGGTCGGCGTGGCCGTCGAAGGCAACGTCGGAGTTGCCGTCGAAGTCAACTCCGAAACCGATTTCGTCGCAAAGAACTCCGAATTTCAGGACATGGTCAGCGGCATCGTGAACGCCGCGCTGAAGGTGTCGGACATCGAAGCGCTCAAGGCTGCTCCATTGAACGGCAAGACCGTTCAGGAAGTCGTGACCGACAAGATCGCAACCATCGGTGAAAACATGTCGGTACGCCGCATGGCGCGGGTCGAAGGCGAGGTTGTTGCCTCTTACGTACACTCGGCAGCCGCCGAAGGCATGGGCAAGATCGGCGTTCTGGTCGCGCTGAAAGGTGGCGACGAGGCATTTGCCAAACAGGTTGCGATGCACGTCGCCGCGACCAACCCGGCGTCTCTGTCAGAGGACGATCTGGACCCCGCGGTTGTCGATCGCGAGCGTACGGTGCTTACGGAACAGGCCCGGGAATCCGGCAAGCCCGAAAACATCATCGAAAACATGATCAAGGGCCGGCTGAAAAAATTCTACAGCGAAGTCACTTTGCTTAACCAGGCTTTCGTCATCAATCCCGACGTAACCGTCGGTCAGGCCGCCAAGGACGCAGGCGTGGAAATCATCGCCTACGTGCGTCTGGAAGTCGGTGAAGGTATCGAGAAAAAATCCGAAGACTTCGCAGCCGAGGTTGCAAAAACAATGGGCGGCTGAAGCGCCGCCCGAAAGTCTAGGAAAATTTGCGGAAGCTCCGAAGCGGCGATTTGCCTGTTTTCGGGGCTTCTTCTTTTTTGCCCGGCGGGTTGAGTTCCGGCGCAATGATTCCCAATGAATCCAGAACTTCCTTGCTCGGCGTGTCGAACATTTCGTCGAACGCTGACGTTTTCTTCTTGGGATTTTCCGGCTTGGCGACGTCGGGTTTCACTTCCGGCTCCGGCGCTTTTTTCGCCGTTTCCTTGTGGCTCTCGTCCGAGGCCTGCTTTTCCGACGCAAGAGCCGAGGCCGCCGCCGCGGCAATCTCCGCAGCGATATCGGCGGGCGTTTCCTTTTTCGCGTCAGGCTGCGGCACCGAGGCTTCCTTCGATGGCTCGTCTGGGTCCGGGGAAGGGGCCTCGTCCGGCACCATCTGGTCCCTGGTGGTCGCCAGAGGTTGCGCTTTTGGAGTCGCTTCAACGTCCGCCTCAGCGCCCGGCTCGTTTCCCAAATGCATCATGATGGCATCTATGGCCAGCAGGTAGCTTCCCGGCCCGAAGCCGCAGATCGATCCGATCGCGGCCTTGGCGACATAGGACGTGCTGCGGAAATCCTCGCGGCGGTGAATGTTCGACAGATGCATATCGATCGTCGGAATCTCGACACTGAAAATAGCGTCCATGATCGCTATCGAGGTGTGCGAAAGAGCGCCGGCATTCAGGATTATGCCGTCAAATTTTCCGCGCGCTTCGTGGATCTGATCGATCAGGTCGCCTTCGTGATTGCTTTGAAAAAATGTCACCTCGGCCCCGACCGACGCTGCCTGATGCATGCAAACCTGCTTTATTTCATCCAGGGTTGTCGCACCGTAAACCTCGGGCTGACGCGTGCCCAACAAATTCAAATTGGGTCCGTTCATTATAAGGATAGATACCATTCTCGCCTCGCTTCTTGCTTTTCCGGCCACGTTAACCTCTTTTCTAACGCAGTCGAGGCTTTTTCGGAAACCCTCGCAATTCACGTTAAAAGAGTGGGGCTTGCGCCACATGAGCGTTTCTAGCCCCTTAACCCCGTTTAAACCTCTGCTTTTCCGGCCGATCCCAATGCTGTTTGGCCCTCGCGAATTATTACGTCGGAAGCCGTGTCCTAGGTTTCTTAGGAATCCGATTAATTATAGTTATTTCAATGATTAAACAGTGAAACTTAATATTGAGGAAAACTTGAGGTTTTGTAATCGGGGCAGGGTTCGGATAAACTACATACGGAAATACGATTCGAATTGCAGTCAGCCTCGAATTGGACGCGAAGTAACCCGTCCGGAACGCCGCAGGTACAGTCGAACACCGCGTTTGGCATACCTGCCAAGGTCCCGGACAGAAGGAAAGAGACAAGAATGCCCGACACATTGACCCAACAAAGTTGCTTGGACCAACTGCGTGAAATGACCGTGGTGGTCGCCGATACCGGCGAGATCGAGGCAATCCGCCGCGTTAAACCGGTTGATGCCACGACAAACCCGTCGCTGATCCTGAAAGCGGCGCAGATGGAAGAATATGTACCGCTGATCCAGAAGGCGATCGACAGCGTGGACCGTTCCGGCAAATCCGAAGACGAAGTCGTCGCCGATGCGATCGACAGGATCGCAGTGGTTTTCGGAACCGAAATCCTTGGCATCGTTCCGGGCCGGGTGTCTGTTGAGGTCGATGCCAGGCTGTCATTCAATACAGCAGAAACCATTGAAAAAGCTAAGAAACTAATAGCTTTATTCGCTGATGTCGGTATCGGAAAAGACCGTGTCCTTATCAAGACGGCAGCCACATGGGAAGGCATTAAAGCCGCCGAGGCGCTCGAAAAAGAAGGCATCAACTGCAACCTGACGCTGATCTTCAACTTCGCACAGGCGCGTGCGTCGGCAGAGGCCGGCGGCTTCCTGATATCGCCGTTCGTCGGACGCATTCTGGACTGGTACAAAAAACACAATCCGGGCACAGATTACAGCGGTGCGGCCGATCCGGGCGTGGTTTCCGTGACCAAAGTTTACAATTATTTCAAGGAGCGCGGCTTTGATACTGTCGTCATGGGCGCCAGCTTCCGTAACGCGGGCGAGATCAAGGAACTGGCGGGCTGTGACCGTTTGACCATTGGTCCGAACTTCATGGATGAATTGGCCGAGGATCACAGCAAGTTGCCTGTAAAACTGTCGGACGACGGCAAGCGCAAGCCAAAGGACAAACCCTTGAGCGAGGCCGAGTTCCGTTGGGAAATGAACGCAGATCCAATGGCGACGGAAAAGCTTGCCGAGGGCATCAGGGGATTTGCTGCAGCTCAGGTCGAGCTTGAAGACATAATTAAGAAGATGCTTTAAAAACGCATCGTAACTATTTAATTATAAACGTGTAAACGCCGTTAGTTGAAGTTTTTGACTAACGGCGTTTACAGATCTGGCCATTCAAGTTGAATGGGTATATTTAACATAATATATATTATGCGATAATGCTATTTGTAACTTGGCGCATTCCAAGCTGGGTTACGGCAAATCCCCTATCTTGCTGAAAAGCAACGTGAACGGACGTGTCCCGAACAGTAATCTGGAAGTGTGTAAACGCCGCACCATCGACGCGTTGCTGAACGCAAATTTGCCGCGGCACATCCGATGCTCGAGGCCTGGATATTTCACAATAGTAATCGCTCACTTGATTCTTTGATCGGAAGCCAAGCGTTTTTGAGCGGATTTTGGGCGCCACCCGCCCCTATACAAGATCGGTAAAGCCCAACTACCGGCTAGGCATTCCTACGAGCAGGAGTTCATCTCTCGCACCAGTCGAAAGACAAGGTGGAAACCTGTTCGTGGTCCAGGTGGCGAGAGATATTTGTTCAGCCCTTGGAATTGCTCTCTGGCACGACTGTCGGAGAAGACAACCAAGAGAGAGTCGGAAACAAGAAAGTAATGGCAGCAGAGACAAGGCAAATCAGCGAAAAAACGGGTTGGAAGCTTATTTTTTCAGCCTATGCGCTTGGTGTGGCTGCAGCCGTTCAAGTCGGTCGCGTCGCGCCTGTCGCTCCCTTGATCCAGAAGGATTTGCAGATAGAGCTGAATATGCTTGGCTGGGTGATCTCGCTCATTACACTTGCATCTGCTCTGTTGGGTTTGCTCGCTGGCGTCTTGGTTATCCGAGTTGGACTGCGCGCTTCTCTCCTGACAGGTGCGCTCCTTACGGGCGTTTGCGCGGGTTTGGCGGCGCTTGCGGGCTCTGTTGCGATGGTGATCGTTTTGCGGGTCATTGAAGGAGTCGGCTATCTCATCATTGTTGTCGCAGCGCCTACTCTCATCGCGGGTCGAGCAACTGAGAAAGATGCACCCTTGGCGCTGGCGCTTTGGGGAACTTTCTTCACCCTCGGGCTAAGCATCGCCGCGTTTTCCGGCGGCATAATCACAGATATGATCGGTTGGCGTGGTTGGTTCCTTGCAAACGCAGGGCTTATCGTAGCAGTTGGTGTTGCCGCGACGGTAACTGTCCCAAGGGATCCGGCGAAAAGTACCAGGAACTTTGGAGTCTGGAAAACCTTTGGAGAATTGACTGCAGCATCCTGGCTTCTAGGCGTTGCTTTTTTAGGTTTATCTCTATTGGCATTGTCGATTCTTAGCCTGCTTCCAACTTTTCTTGTTCGAGAACATGGCTTCACCTTAGCCGCTGCTGGCAGTGCTACGGGGATCATCGCCCTTTTCAGCTTAGCTGGTAGTCTTAGCTTTGGTTTGCTTGCCAAGCAGCTGTCCGAGACCATGATCGCTGCTTGCGCATCGGTCATCTTGATAGTTTCCGCATTCCCCGCGTTTTCCGAAAATGCGGAGCAAGGCCAAGTTTTTGCTTTCACAGCTTGTGCAGTCTGTATGTCGGGAATTCTGATCGCGCAGACTTTCGCTGCCGTTCCAAGGGTCGCCGGCGCACCGCAGCTAATTGGCCCAAGCAACGGGCTGATTACTCAACTTGGCAGTATTGGTGCATTGGCCGGACCACCTCTTGTCAGCAGCTTGATATCATTCTCTGATTGGCGCGCGGTTCCAATCATTGTCTCCGGATTTACACTGTCGTTCGCCCTACTCTTCTTTCTCGCAACGAGAACAAAAAAAGCTTCGCTCAGAAAGACATAACATGAAACAGTCGGCAATCTCTGCGAAACCGGACGCTAGGTCGCCGGCGGGCGCTGATATTCAGTGCATTATGGACGGCCCCACAGGAAACATGATCCACAGCACGGTGCCCCCCGGCCAAGTCAACCGCGCGACCGTGCATGCGACCGTGAGTGAGTTTTGGTATATATTAGAGGGCAGCGGAGAAATCTGGCGCAGAGACGCAAATGACGAGAAGGTTACTGTGCTGTCACCGGGTGTCTCCCTCGATATACCGGTCGGCACGGCTTTCCAATACCGTAACAGAGGTAAGACCCCTCTGCGGTTTATATGCATTACGATGCCCCCTTGGCCTGGTGATTTCGAGGCCAGCCACCTTGACGGTGCCTGGGAGCCAACCGTCAAATAGGCGCATTGGCCGGATCTGAAGTAAAGTACAAGTGCGGGTTCCGCTCGATCTCTGTTTGGTCAGGCAAGACTGGTCAAAAGCTTCTTTGAATAGACTGATGGTCTTCCTAAATTCGTAGGACATTAAAAAATGAATTCCGGGGGTCCACAGCCACCTGGCATGGCTGAAACAGACTGATGGTCAGTCTCAATCGTCACCGTTGGGATGACTGTTTTAATAGTTACCCACGGTCTGACTTGCCCACTGATCTCATTGTTGTTGGCGTAGCGCGGAACTTCCGAAACCGTCGTTTGCGGCCTGTCCGCTATTTTGTTCTTCAATCACATTGCAGCCTTGAATTGCCATTGCTTGAGGCGAAGCGGGCTTTCTCATTGGACGGCTGCTGCAAGTTCCGAGACGGCATTTGCAAACTCCTCAGGCGCTTCTTGTGGAAGATTGTGGCCTGTATTTGAAATTACGCGTCGGCGATACGGTCCTTGGAACAGTGAACGATCTTTGTTCCTAAGATCAGGTGGATCGACGCGGTCATCCTCTCCCTGAAGGATTATACTCGGAACAGAAATGATGGGTTGCCTTGCTAACAGCTCCTCGAGTTCATGATAATCTGAATCTCCGTCGATGTTTCCAAATCGATGCCGGTATGAATGCAATACAACTTCTACAAAGTCAGGGTTTTCGAATGCCTCGGCAGATGCTGAAAAAGTCTGGTCGTCAAAAGCCCAGCTTGGTGACCAAGTGGACCAAAGATGGCGACAGAATTCGCTTCTTCTCTGCGTCAACCCAGATCGACCTCGCTCAGTGTGGAAGTAATACATATACCAATAACGGTTTTCTTCCTGCGGAGGCGCAGGTTGAGAAGCACGCGCAATATTTTGGATGTTATAGCCTGCTCCGCAGCTAACCAGTCCAACTACTCGCTCAGGCCAAACTGCGGCTACGATACAAGCAGCGCGCCCACCCCAGTCGTAGCCACCCAAAATCGCGTTTTTGATGTCGAGCGCGTCCATAAACTCGATCAGATCCGTGCCGAGTGCCGCTTGTTGTCCCGAACGCTTTTCGGAATCACTTAAGAAGCGCGTCTGTCCGAATCCTCGCAGGTACGGTACAAAACTTCGAATTCCACGCTCGGAAAGCATCGATGTTACAACACTGTACGCGCTCACATCGTATGGGAAACCGTGAAGAAGTATGGCTGGGATTCCATCGGCAGGACCAAACTCATGATAGGCTATATCGAGCTTACCTGCTTCGATCATTTGAACTTTGGTCGACTGCATATGCTGCTCCTTTCCGTTGGATCTGTCGGTTCGAACCGTTGCTGCGACGAAGGCCCTACTTTAGAAATCCTGAACAGGTGTGGCTGCGTTGGATTGCTCTGAGACTACGTTCAGGCCATAGGAAAAATAGAACAGGATTCCGTGCGTCTCGCATGTTCTTTGGCGCGACAGACCAGATCCGTCAGAGGAGGTGGTATTATCAAACTTGGAGATGGCGACGTCCAGCTTTCCCATCATGAGTTCGTGCAGAAGCAACTTTGACTTCCCTATGCTTGTTCAACTTGATTCGTTATTCGAGATAAAGCCTCATATATCAAGACTTGGCAGATCTTATTGATCGACCGGGTACTGCTTTGAGCGGACAGGCACGGTCTAATGCGAGACTTCTTGCAGGCTTGAACAGTCCCAATTAACTGGTCCAATTTGAATGCTGGTGTATGAGCGGTGTATTCACAGCTAAACTCGTCGAGGATATTCAGCGTCCGGAATGCACGTCCGTCGTCTGTTCTGTGATGGACGAAGTCTCAGGACCAGACGTGGTTCCTGCGCTCGGGCTTCAGGCGTACGCACGATCCGTCATTGAGCCACAGCCGCCCTTTCCTCGCCTGTTTCACAGGCGCCTTCGGCCCCTCGCGCCACCACAGGCGTTCAACCCTCTTGTCCAGCTGGCATCACGCAGGAGGGCCGCAACGCAACGATATCCATAACGGCCAAATTGACGTGCAAGTTCGATTATATCCGCGACCAGACGCTCTTCGTCCTCTCTGCCCCTTTCAACGCGTCGTTGCGTTGAGCGAAGCTGCCAGCGCACCCGACAGGCGCGGCGTTCTGAAACACCCAGCTTGTCCATTGCCAGATCGGAAACCGCCCGCCTGAGACGGTCGTTCTCCTTGTGAAGGCTTCTCAATTCTTTAACTCGATCCGTGGCGAAGCCACCGTATTGCTTGCGCCAGCGATAGTAAGTCTGCCCCGCAATACTGATCTGCCGGATCGCATCGATCCTGGCCATCCCTTGCCCGAACAGAACCTCAACTTGCCGCAGCTGTTAAGCGGTCCCGATGCTGTCCACCGACATCACAAGCGTTTTCGCCGCCGCCAGCGACCGCGCGGTCGAGAGCGTCATCTGAGGCAAAACCATCCACTCCAAAGCCCAAGCCGCGCCAGAGCGTTCCTGTTCATGAACCAGTGCCTGATGCAGTGTACCGAGCTGTCCGGCATTAAACCGCGCCAGAGCCACGAGCAATTCCGCCAGAACCGGGTTTTGCTTGTGCGGCATGGCGGACGACCCGCCGCCATCGGAAAAGTGGATGTCGTCTATCCCCTGCTGCGCCATCAGGCACATGTCTTGTCCCAGTTTGCCAAGGGTGCCGCTGACGAGCGACAGCCAGCTTCCGTATTCCCCCAGACCGTCTCGCATGGCGTGCCAAGGCCTCTGGGGAGCCGACAATCCAAGATAAGACGCCATCGACTGCGCCACTGCACCGGCCTTGTCGCCCAGAACTGCGTTGTTTCCGGCAGCTCCGCCGAGTTGCAGCTTCAGCAAGCGCGGGCGCAATTCCGACAAACGCAGCAAATGATCGCCAAGCGGAAGCGTCCAGGCCGCAATTCGGTCGGCCACGGTGATTGGCACGGCGGCCTGCATCCGTGTCCGGCCCATCAGTTCCCGGTCGCCGAACGCGTCGGTCAAAACACCCAGATCGACCTGCAGCGCCTGCAAACGGTGCTCGAGCACCACCAGAGCGTCGCGCAGCGCCAGAACCAGCGCCGTGTCGATCACGTCCTGCGAAGTCAGACCGGTGTGAATGACGGGATGCAATTCAGGAGCTGTCTGGCCTTTCAACTGGCGTACCATGTCGGGTACGGCCATACCGTCACGGGCCGCTCCGGCCTTCAGCGATGCAAGATCGATCTGCGACCCTGCGATCGCGGCGGCGGCGGCTTCGGCGGTTGCAACGGACACGATACCGGCCGCGCCCAGGGCTTGCGAATAAGCCTGTTCGACCCGCAGCATGTTGGCGAGTTCGGTCTCTGCCGACAACAGTCCGGAAACCTGTTCGTCAGCGAACAGGCCGGAGAGCCAAGGGTGGCTGAAAACGGATTCACTCATATTGCGCCCTGCTCCGGAATTAGTTGTCCGAGTGAAACACAAACAACCGCAGGTGAACAGACCGAACTGGACACTGCGGCTTAGGTGACGACGTCCGGCCTGGTGCGATCGAGGCGCTCTTCAAGGCTGACAAGTTCAGCGATCGCGGCGGCGAGCGGCGCCAGCGCTTCCTGCGTTTCCTGATGCAGATCGCCGTCCGCCGGGACGTACTGTTCCAGATAGACCCGCAGCGTCGCGCCCTCGGTTCCGGTTCCCGACAAGCGCAGGACGACCCTGCCGCCGCCCTCGAAATTGACGCGCATGCCTTGGTGGTCGCTGGTCGAGCCATCCACCGGATCGTGATAGGAAAACTCGTCGGCGCTGGCGACGGCCATGCCGGCGAATACCTCGCCCGACAAGATCGGCAAACGACGCCGCAGATCGGATACCAGATCGTTGGCGGCGTCCAGTGAAACAGCTTCGTAATCGTGGCGCGAGTAGTAGTTCCGGCCGTATTCGGACCAGTGATCCGACAGAATATCCGCCACGGATTGTTTGCGCTCCGCCAGAATGTTCAGCCACAGCAGCACCGCCCACAGGCCGTCTTTCTCGCGCACGTGGTTCGATCCGGTGCCCGCACTTTCCTCACCGCACAGCGTCGCCTTGCCGGCGTCGAGCAGGTTCCCGAAGAACTTCCATCCCGTGGGGGTTTCGTAGCAGTCGATGTCCAGTTTTTCCGCCACGCGGTCACAGGCGGCGCTGGTCGGCATCGACCGTGCCACGCCCGCCAGACCGTCCTTGTAGCCCGGCGCCAGATGCGCGTTTGCCGCCAGAACGGCTAGGCTGTCGGACGGGGTGACGTAAGCGCCCTTCCCCACGATCATGTTGCGGTCGCCGTCGCCGTCGGACGCCGCGCCGAAATCGGGCGCATCATCCGACATCATCAGCGTCATCAGCGGCTCGGCCCAGACGGGATTCGGGTCCGGATGCCCGCCGCCGAAATCCGGCAGCGGCACGGCGTTGACGACAGTGCCTTTCGCAGCACCCAGATCGCCCTCGATGATCGCTTTGGCATAGGGTCCGGTCACGGCATGCATCGCGTCGAACCGCATCGTGAAGCCGCCCTTGAACGCGGCGCGGATCTTGTCGAAATCGAACAGGGTTTTCATCAGCGCCTGATAGTCGGTTACAGGGTCGACGACCTCGACCGTCATGTCACCGAGCCTGCTGGTGCCGATCGTGCCCAGATCGACATCGTCGGCACGCAGGATCGTATAGCTTTCCAGCGTCTGGGTCTGCTCATACATCGCCTGTGTGATGTTCTCCGGCGCAGGCCCGCCGTTGGGTACGTTGAACTTGACGCCGAAATCCTCGTCGATGCCGCCGGGGTTGTGGCTGGCCGACAGGATCAGGCCGCCGTCGGTCTTGTTCAGCCGGATCAGGTGCGAGGCGGCCGGCGTGGACAACAGGCCGTTCTGCCCGACGATAACCTTGGCCGCGCCGTTGGCCGCCGCCATTTTCAGGATGGTCTGGATCGCCTCGGCGTTGAAGTAACGCCCGTCCCCGCCGACGACGAAGATCTTGTCCTCAGCGCCTTTGATGGCATTGAATATCGACTGGATGAAATTCTCCAGATAGCCCGGCTGCATGAACACCCGGGTCTTCTTGCGCAATCCGGATGTTCCCGGCTTCTGGCCGCTGATCGGTTTGCAGGCAACAGTTTCGGTTTTCATTATGTACCCTCCTCTGAATGTTCGGGCAGTTTTCCCCTGCCGCTTTGTTCCATCTGGCGACCCAGGCGCGAAAACCGCGCATCGCCTTCAAAACTCTCGAGCGGCAGCTTGCAGCGCCGCCGCCAGTTCGGATGCTCGTCTGTCGTTCCGGGCAGGTTCTGCGCCTCGCAATGGCCCAGCACGTCGTCAAGCTGAACCGAGACCATCGCCGCCGGAGACTGCGCGAGAAGACCGTGAATATGGGTGCTAACGTCGCCGAAGGACGAGCCCGCTTGCATGTCAGAGCCGTCGAGCGCCAGCAGGTCGGCTTTTTCGCGCTCCCTGCCCTGCCTGATCTCTGCCGCCTTGGCGTCGTCGATCCAGCCGAGTTTCCGCCACCAGTCTATGTCGCGGCCTTTCCAAAATCCCTTTAGCGTCGGGGTGTCATGGGTGCCGAAACAGGCGAGGCTCTGGTCGCGCAGGGTGGCGGGGTCGCGAAAGTGGCCTTCGCCGTCCTTTTCATATTGCAGCACCGAATAGCTGTAGAGCCCGCGCGCCGCCAAAGCTTCGCGGAAGCCGAGAGGAACCAGGCCGAGATCCTCGCCAATGACCACGGTGTTGGCGCGCTCGGCCTCGATGGCTACGATTGCCAGCAGGGCCTCGAACGGCTGCCGGATATAGCCGCCGGGGCTGCCGTCGTCAGGTATCCAGAAGCTGCGGTTCAGGCCCAGAACATGGTCGATGCGAAGCACACCCGCATAGCTCATCGCCTCGGAAATCGTATTTCGGAACGCCTTATACTTGTTTCTAAACAATTTTTCCGGCGCAAAGGTCGCCAGGTTCCAGTTCTGCCCGGCAGGGCTCAGGTGGTCGGGCGGTGCGCCAATTGACACGCCCTGCGCCACGGTTTCGGTCTCGCACCAGTTTTCGGCGCCGCCGCGACGCGATCCGACCGCCAGATCGATGTAGAGGCCAAGCGCCATGCCCGACGCCTTTGCCTGATCCTGAGCCGCGCCCAGTTGCCGCTCTGCAACCCACTGCAACCATGAATGAAACCGGAGTCTGTCGGCCAGTTTCACCCGCATGGCCTGCGCACCGGGCCCGTTGGCGTCGCGCAGGTTTTCCGGCCATGTGCGCCAATCCGGCCCACGCGTCTCGCTGATGGCCTCGAACAAGGCGAATTTCGAAAGGGCCTCGCCGCGTTCTGCGCAGAACTGGTCAAATGCCACCTTTTCGGATGCATCCTTTGCCGTTTCGAACGCTTCGAAAGCCGCCTCCAGCAGGCGTCTCTGCCGCGCGTTATAACGTTCATAAGCCACCTTCTCAGAGGCCCGAAGGGCGGCGATTTCGGTTCCTTCACCTTGGATAATTCTTTTCACATTCTCGGGCAGGCCAGACCCGAAGATCCCGTCTACAGCGACATAAAGAGGATTCAGGAATCCCCGATGCGATGGTGAATACGGGCTGATGACATCATGATCCGCCCATCCGAGCGCATGCACCGGATTGATGCCGATAAACCCTGCGCCGACGCCGCCGAAAATCCCCGCCGCACGGGCCAGATCGGCAAAGTCTCCGACCCCGAGGTTGCGCTCGGACCGCAGGCCGTAAAGAGCCGCGTTCACACCCCACAGGCGATTGCGCCCGGTGACATCCGGCAGCATAGGCACTGACTTCGGCGCTGCGATAACCGTGATTTCCTCGGGCCCTTCGCCGGTTTCGACGAACAGGCTGTGCACGCCCGAGGCCAGCGCCGGCAAGCGGATACCGTTCCGATCACGACCGGCGGGCGCGGTCCCCGCCCCGCCCTCGAGTTCCAGACGCCATTCCGCACCAGCCCCGAAACCGAGCCGATGCGGTACGCCCCGCTCGACAATGATTTCGCGTGGAAAGCGCCGCTCCGCATCGGCTGCCGTCAGCGCTGACAGTGTTTCCAGGATCGTCACGTCATTGTCGAGATCCAGCCCGTTCGCCCGCAACAGGGCCAGTCTGGTTTCCCGCGCGGTGGGACGCACCGCGCCCGACAGGTCGCGGAATTCCTCCAGCACGCCAAAGCGGCGCGCCAATGCGTTCAATGCGCCGTCCGCCGACATCATTTCGGTTCGTTTGGCTTCAGAACCAGCGCGACGACGGATTGCGCCTCGATCTGCACCTTGCCGGTTTCGACCTCGCAGAACGGCAGATTGCCTTCGACGGAGGTGTCTATTCCTCTGATCCAATGGTGATTTCTGGGGGCCTTCGGTAATCTTACCACGGCCGCGGCGTCATCGCGGTTGAAAACGACAAAGACGGCGTCGCTGTCCGGCTCGAACTCCGGAGCTTCCGAAGAGCAGCGCAGCGTCAGGCAGAGGCACGACAGTCCCGGATCGCGCCATTGCATCGGCGTGCCGTCGAAATCGGTCCACTCCACATCGGGATGTCCGTCGCTGCCGCGCAGACCTCCATGTAAAAAACGCGTCTGCCGCACCGATCTGTGCTCTTTGCGGAAGGCGGATATAGTTGAAACAAAATCAAGCATTTCAGCACCTTGCTTGTCCCAGTTAACCCATCCCGTTGAGTTGTCCTGACAATAGGCGTTGTTGTTGCCCTTCTGCGAATTCGAAATCTCGTCACCAGCGAGCAGCATCGGTGTGCCCTGCGACAGGAACATTGTCGCCAGCAGGTTCTTTTGCCGCCTTGTACGGCGGCGGCGCACTTCCAGATCGTCGGTTTCGCCTTCGACCCCGCAATTATCGCTGTAGTTGGCATTGTGGCCGTCGCGGTTGCCTTCGCCGTTCGCGTCGTTGTGGCGCTCGCTATAGCGGGTTACGTCGGCCAGCGTGAAGCCGTCATGCGAGGTCAGCAGATTGACGGAAGACCATGCGCGTCTTCCTGCTTTGTCGAACTGCCCGGCGGACCCGAGCAGCCGCGCGCCCAGTTCCTGCGCGCTGTGCGGGTCGCCGCGCCAATAGCGGCGCACGCTGTCACGATAGCCATCGTTCCATTCGGCGAATTCGTGGGGGAACTCTCCTACCCGGTAGCCGCCCGGCCCGATGTCCCATGGTTCGGCGATCAGCTTTACCCCGGACAGGACAGGATCCTGCCGCAATGCGTCGAAAAAACCGCCGTTCGGGTCAAAGCCGTGATCTTCGCGTCCTAACGTCGTCGCCAGGTCGAAGCGGAAGCCGTCCACGCCCATGCCCTGCACCCAGAACCGCAGGCTGTCCATCACCATGCGCAGGACATAGGGGTTCGACACGTTCAGCGTATTGCCGCAGCCGGTATCGTTTACGTAATAGCGCGGCTGCCCCCCGATCAGACGATAGTAGGAGGCATTGTCGAGCCCCCGATAGCACAGGGTCTGACCGCGCTGGTCGCCTTCTGCCGTGTGGTTGTAGACCACATCGAGAATGACCTCGATCCCGGCCAAATGAAAGCGCTGGACCATGTTGCGGAAGCCCTGGTATCCGGCGGCTCCGAAATAGCGTGGCTCGGGCGCGAAAAAGCCTATCGTGTTGTAACCCCAATAGTTTTTCAGCTTTCGCTCCACCAGAAACCCGTCATCGACAAAAGAATGCACCGGCAGCAGTTCTATCGCAGTGACGCCGAGTTTCTGCAGATGCTCCAGCATCGCGTCCGAGGCGAGGCCCTCGTAGGTGCCTTTCACCTTTTCCAGAATATCGGGGTGTTCCATGGTCAGGCCCTTGACGTGGGCCTCGTAGATAAGGGTCTTGGACCAGCAGTGGTCGGGGTGGTCGGTGTTGATCTTGAAGATATTTGGGTCCGAAACAACCGATTTCGGAACATAGGCGGCACTGTCGCGGCGGTCGAATGACAGATCCTCGCGGGTCGATTTGACGTCGTAACCAAAGGTCGCCGGCTTGTTGGTCCAGCTTCCGCGCAACTCGCGCGTGTAGGGGTCCATCAGGAGCTTATGAGGATTGAAGCGGTTGCCCTGCTCCGGCGCATAGCTGCCGTGGGCGCGATAGCCGTACAGCGCACCGGCGGGCAATCCGGGGACATAGCCGTGCCAGACCGGCCCCGTGCGCTCTGGCAGCGCACAACGCGCCAGTTCGTTCTTGCCGTCCGGCGAAAAGATACACAGATCGATCTGGGTCGCATTCGCCGAAAAAACCGCGAAATTGGTTCCCGACCCGTCAAAACGGGCGCCCAGTTCTTTCGGGCTGCCGGAACTGATTTCGATTTTCGCGGTATTTTGGATGTTCATTTCTCCGGCAAGCTTTCTACGTTTTTATACAGGTCCAGATAGGCGCTGGCTGACCTGTCCCACCCCACGGGATGAGACATCGCCTTCTGAACGATGTTATTCCAGACTTCCGGCTGATTGAAAAGGTCACAGGTTCGGTCAATCGCACTGTCCAGAGCCGCAGCGGTCACCGGTGCGAACTGGACGCCCGTGGCGCATTCCGCCTCCAGCGCCGCGGCATTGGCGTCGATCACCGTATCGGCGAGCCCGCCCGTGCGGGCCACGACCGGAATGGTGCCATAGCGTAACCCGTAGAGCTGCGTCAGTCCGCAAGGCTCGAACCGCGAAGGCACCAGAATGGCGTCGCTGCCGCCCTGCAACAAGTGCGACAGCTTTTCGTCATAGCCGATTATCACGCCCACCGAGCCCTTGTGCTGGTGCGCAGCGCCGACAAATGCGGCCTCGATCCATTTCTCACCGGTTCCCAGAACGGCCAGTCGCGCGCCGCGCCCGACCAGACCGGGCAACGCCTCGATCAGCAGATCAAGGCCCTTTTGCGTGGTCAGGCGGCTGACGACGCAAAACAGGGGCGCGTCCGGACTGGGCGACAGGGCAAAGCGCTTTTCAATCTCGGCCCTATTGGCCGCTTTGTTGGCCAATGTCGACGCAGTATATTTTTTTACCAGATCGGAATCGGTGGACGGGTCCCAGACATCGAGATCGATACCGTTCAGAATTCCGGTCAGGTTGGCCTTGCGCGCCTGAAGCAGCCCTTGCAGGCCCATGCCGTACTCCGGCAACAGCAGTTCACGCGCATAGGTCGGGCTGACGGTTGTGATCATGTCGCTGAACGCGATGCCAGCTTTCAGGAAACCGATCTTGCCGTGATATTCGGTGCCGTCAGGGGTGAAAAGCGCCTCCGACAAGCCGAGCGCGGACTGGACACCGGCGTCAAACAGTCCCTGAAACGCAACGTTGTGGATCGTCAGGATGCAGGGTGGAGTCTTCTTCTTGGTCTGGTGCAGGTAGACCGGGATCAAACCGGCCTGCCAGTCATGCGCGTGCACCAGATCAGGCTTCCAGCCGCCGACGCCGTCGATTGCCACGCGGGACGCGACGAGCGACAGCGCGCCATACCGCAGGTGGTTGTCGTGCCAGTCATTCCCGTCCGGACCGAGATAGATACTGCCCGGCCTGTCGAACAGATGCGGCGCATCCAGCAACATCAGGTCGAGGCCTTCCGCCTTAACCCCGACGAGCCTCGCCTCTCCGCCATGCAGATCGGAAATCTTTTGCATAACCTTTCCCTTGGCGACCAGATCGGCCACCGCGGGATAGGCCGGCATCATGATCCGCACGCTGACATCCAGCGGTGCCAGCGCCTTTGGCACCGCGCCGATCACATCTGCCAAGCCACCGGTCTTTACAAAAGGAGCGCATTCCGATGCGACGAAGAGGACTTTCATGGCATTATCCCAGCCTGTCGATCATGGTCTGGTTTATCAAACAGACGCCCCCCTCGGACCGGCGGAACCTTTTCGCATCCTCTACCGGATCTTCGCCGACAACGAGGCCTTCCGGAATTTTCACGCTCCGGTCGATCACGACATTGGTCAGCCTCGCATTGCGGCCGATCTCGACATAGGGCAATGCGACGACCCCTTGCAGGTTCGAGAACGAATGCGTGCGGACCCCCGTGAACATGAGGCAGTTCTGCAATGATGAGCCGGAAATGATGCAGCCGCCGGATACCATCGACGAAACCGCCAGACCACGGCGTCCCTCTTCGTTGTGAATGAACTTCGCCGGCGGCGTCAGTTCCGAATAGGTCCAGATCGGCCAGGCATTGTCGTAGAGGTCGAGTTTCGGGGTGAATTCCGTCAGGTCGATATTGGCCTGCCAGAACGCGTCTATCGTTCCCACGTCGCGCCAGTAGGGTTCTTTTTCCAGACCGCTGCGCACGCAGGACCGGCTGAACGGGTGCGCGACCGCCGTACCCTTCGCCACCAGTTCAGGGATTATGTCGTGACCGAAATCGTGGCTCGACTTGGGATTTTTTGCGTCCTTACGCAGAAGATCATAGAGGAACTCGGCTTCGAAAACGTAAATCCCCATGCTGGCCAGCGCCAGGTTCGGATGACCGGGCATGGCCGGCGGGTCCTTGGGTTTCTCGACAAATTCGAGGATCTTGTCGTTGGCATCGACCTTCATCACACCGAAGGCGCTGGCCTCCATGCGTGGCACCTCGATACAGCCGACCGTTACCTCGGCGCCGCTGTCTACGTGGTGCTTGATCAGCAGCGAGTAGTCCTGCTTGTAAATATGGTCGCCGGCAAGGATCAGGATGTATTTGGCACCGTAATCCTTGATCACGTCGATGTTCTGGGTCACGGCGTCCGCCGTGCCCTTGTACCAGTTTTCCTCGTCCAGCTGTTGCGAGGCGGGCAGGATATCCAGCGACTCATTGCGTTCCGCGCGGAAGAACGACCAACCGCGTTGCAGGTGGCGGATCAGGCTGTGCGCCTTGTACTGCGTCGCGACCGACATGCGGCGGATGCCGGAATTCACCGCGTTGGAAAGCGCGAAGTCGATGATGCGGCTCTTGCCGCCGAAATACATTGCCGGCTTGGCCCGCCTGTCCGTCAATTCCAGCAATCGGCTGCCGCGGCCGCCTGCCAGAACAAAGGCCAGTGATTGCTGTGCCAGGCGTTGTGATTCATTATCCATTTGCATTTCCTCCCAAAAATTCAAAAAACTTCAAATTATCCGCGTTCCAGTTCGAAAAACAACGTCGTCAGCGGCGGCAAGGTCAAACTCAGCGAGTTCGCCCGGCCATGTGATGCGACCTGTTCGGTTTCAGCAAAGCCGAGATTGCCTCGGCCTCCGCCGCCATAAACCGTCGCGTCGGTGTTCAGGACCTCTGCCCAGCGACCGGCCTCGGGAACTCCGATGCGGTGGCCGGACCGTTCAATCGGCGTCATGTTGCAGACGATCAGAACCGGCGCGCCGCCGGCCTTGCCTTTGCGCACCCAAGCGAAAACCGACTCGTCGGCGTTGTTTTCTTCGATCCACTCGAAACCTTCCGGCTTACTGTCCAGCTCATAGAGCGCGGGCGTCGAGGTGTAGAGCTTGTTCATGTCGCGGATCAGCGCCTGAACGCCGCGGTGCCAATCATGGTCCAGCAGGTGCCAGTCAAGGCTGTGGTTGTGGTTCCACTCCCCGCCCTGTGCGAACTCACAGCCCATGAACAGCAGTTTCTTGCCCGGGTGTCCCCACATGAAGCCGTAATAGGCCCGCAGGTTTGCGAATTTGTCAGCACCAAAGCCCGGCATTTTCGACAGCATCGAGCCTTTGCCGTGTACGACCTCGTCATGGCTGATCGGCAGGATGAAGTTCTCGGAGAAGGCGTAATGCAGGCCGAAGGTCATCTTGTGGTGATGGTATTTGCGGTGAACCGGGTCCTCCTCGATGTAGGACAGCGTGTCGTTCATCCAGCCCATGTTCCACTTGAACCCGAACCCCAGACCGCCGCTGCTGGTGGGCGCGCTGACGCCCGGAAAGGCGGTTGATTCCTCGGCCACGGTCATGACGCCGGCATCTACCTCGCCGTAGACCGCCTCGTTCATGCGTTGCAGGAAGCTGATAGCCTCCAGATTCTCGCGCCCGCCGTGAATGTTCGGAACCCATTCGCCCTCTTTCCGCGAATAGTCGCGGTACAGCATGGAGGCCACGGCATCGACGCGCAGCCCGTCGATGTGAGGCTCCATGCACCAGTATAGTGCATTTGAAATCAGGTAGTTAGAGACCTCTCTTCGTCCATAGTTGTAAACGAGAGTATTCCAGTCCGGATGAAACCCTTCCTTGCGGTCCTGATGCTCGTAGAGCGCGGTTCCGTCAAAGCGGCCGAGGCCGTGCACATCTTCGGGAAAATGGCCCGGAACCCAGTCCAGCAACAGGCCGATTTCTGCCTTGTGGCACGCATTCACGAAAGCCCGGAATTCCTGAAGGGTGCCGTGGCGGATGGTCGGCGCGAACAGGCCGATCGGCTGATAGCCCCAGGATCCTTCGAACGGAAACTCCGAAACCGGCATCAGTTCGATATGGGTGAAGCCCATATCCTTGACGTAAGCCACCAGTTCAGTGGCCAGTTCGTCATAGGAGAGCGGCCGGTTTTCTTCCTCGGGCTTGCGTTTCCACGAACCCAGGTGGACTTCGTAAATCGTGATTGGCTTGTCAAA
>JBFFQS010000024.1:0-19431 GCA_041573315.1 Amylibacter sp.
ATAAATAATGTTACGCATTGTCGCCTCGGTGCGGGTTGCAATTGTCTTTCCTGTCCTCCCTACTATAGAAGGCTCTGAACGTTAACGGTGAATCCCATGTCCGCAGAGAAAACACGTACAACGCATTTCGGTTTTAAAACCGTAGAGGAAGACGCCAAGGCCGGCATGGTCCATGGCGTGTTTTCCAACGTGGCGTCTAAATACGACGTGATGAACGACGCCATGTCCTTTGGCATCCACCGGCTTTGGAAAGACGCGATGATGGACTGGCTGGCGCCGCGCAACGGCCAGCGCCTGCTGGACGTCGCGGGCGGCACAGGGGACATTTCCTTCCGGTTCCTGAAACGCGCGCCCAAGGCACGCGCCACGGTGTTCGACATGACGCAGTCGATGCTGGACGCGGGACGCAAGCGGGCCGAGGCTGCGGATATGGCCGACCGGCTCGACTGGGTCTGCGGCGACGCGATGGCCCTGCCGTTCGAGGACAACTCCTTCGACGTCTATACGATCAGCTTTGGCATCCGCAACGTGACCCGCCCGCAAGATGCGCTGAACGAGGCCTACCGCGTGCTGAAACCCGGCGGCCGCATAATGGTGCTGGAGTTCAGCCAGATCCCGAACCCGGCGATGCAATGGGCCTACGACAGGTATTCCTTCAACGTCATTCCGCCTCTGGGCAAGATCATCGCAAACGACGCCGACAGCTATCAGTACCTGGTCGAGAGCATACGCAAGTTCCCCGATCAGGATACATTCCTGCAAATGATCCGTGACGCCGGGTTTGAAAACGCCAAATACCGCAACCTGTCGATGGGCATCGCCTGTCTGCACTCCGGCTGGAAGATCTGAGTCTTGCGCGGACCCCACAACATCTGGCGGCTGGTCCGCACCGGCGCCACGTTCGAGCGTACCGGCGCGATGCATGTCGCGCTGACCGCGCTCAACGCGCCGTCCAGCATCCGCATCGCCGCCCGTGTTCTCGGCTGGCCGTTCAAATGGCTGGGGCTCAAGGGCGACCCGAACCAGCCGCCGATGCTGCGCGCGCTGACAGCGCTCGGTCCCGCCTATATCAAGTTCGGCCAGCTGATGTCGACGCGCCCCGATGTCGTCGGCCCCGAAATGGCCTACGAGCTGCGCGTGTTGCAGGACCGGCTGCCCGCATTCTCGATGACGGAAGCCCGCGCGGCGGTTAAATCGGAACTGGGTCTGCCCGCCGAAGAGGTCTATTCGGAATTCAGCGAGCCCGTGGCCGCCGCCTCGATCGCGCAGGTCCACAAGGCCCGTCTGAAATCCACCGGCAAGCCGGTCGCCGTCAAGATCCTGCGTCCGCATATCGAGAAAGACTTCCGCAAGGATGTCGACGCATTTTATTTCGCGGCAACGATGATCGAGCTGCTGTCGCCGGCGTCCCGCCGTCTGCGTCCGACCGACGTTATCGCGCATTTCGAAAGCGTGGTGCGCGGTGAACTGGACCTGCGGATGGAGGCCTCCGCCGCCTCGGAATTCCTGGACAACACCAAGGAGGACGACGGCTTCGTCGTTCCGGCGATCAGCTGGGAACAATCCTCGCGCCGCATCATGACAATGGAATGGGAAGACGGCCTGCCGCTGGGCGACGCCGAGGCGCTGCGCGCATCCGGCATCGACATGAAAGAGATGGGCGCGCGCATCGTGAAAATGTTCCTGCGCCACGCCCTGCGCGACGGGTTTTTTCACGCTGACATGCATCAGGGCAACCTCAAGGTTTCCGACACCGGGGACCTGATCGCGCTCGATTTCGGCATCATGGGACGGATCGACGAATACACCCGCCGGGTCTATGCCGAGATCCTGATGGGTTTCATCCGCAAGGACTACCGCCGCGTGGCCGAAGTGCATTTCGAGGCAGGCTACGTTCCCGCCGATCAGGACGTGGACGCCTTCGCCCAGGCCCTGCGCTCGGTCGGCGAGCCGATCTTCGGGCAGGACGCCACGCATATCTCCATGGCCCGTCTGCTGTCGCACCTGTTCGACGTGACCGAACGTTTCGGCATGGAAACCCGCACCGAGCTGATCCTGCTGCAACGCACAATGGTCGTGGTAGAGGGCGTCGGACGCTCGCTCGATCCGGAACTGAACATCTGGGAAGTCGCCAAGCCCGAGGTCGAGCGCTATATCCACCAGAATCTCGGCCCGCGGGCAATGGCCCGCGATCTGGGACGCACGGCAATGGTGCTGGCCCGGTTCGGCCCGAAACTGCCGCAGATGGTCGAGGCCCTGCTGGTCAAAAGCGCCGAACCCGAGGTGAAGCGGCCAGAGAAGGTCCGCGTGCGCACCCGTATCCTCTATCTGGCGCTGGGGATCATCGTCGGAGCCGCCGTGGTGGCGCTGGCGCAGCTAGCCTAGCGCCGCGACTTCTGCCTCATAGGCCGCGCTGTAATCGGCGTTGCCCTGCTGCACCCGCCACAGACAGTACGCCGCCATGCGATAGTGAAAGGCTGGCCGCAGCGACTTGTGGCGTTCCGTGACCTGCGGATCGCCGTAAGCCTCCAGAAACGCCGTTTCCTGATCCGCGCCCAGCGGCCCGTCGCCATAGACAACCTGCATCGCCGGAGACAGGAAACAGGCCAGATCGTCCACCGGATCACCCAGCGCCGGACATTGCCAGTCGATCAGGCGCAGCCCGTCCGGGGTTTGCAGCAGGTTGGCGGGCACCACGTCGCCATGCAGAAAGCTCAGGGCGGCGGGGAACTGCGCCTCCGCATCGGGCCGCCGGGTACGCAACTGCCGCGCCGCGCCGCCCGTGATCCCGTCCAGAATGGCATCCGCCTGCGCCAGAACCGCCGCGCCGCCGACCGGCGCTCGGCGCAGACCGTGCGGCGGCGGCATTTCATGCACGCGCCGCAACAACTTAGCGACCGGCCGTACGTCGCCGCGCCACACCGGCCCGTCCAGATAGCGATAGAGCAAAACCGTACCGGCATCATGCTCGAGCATCCGCACCGGAGCGGGCGCGACCCCCTGTCCCGTCAGCGCGGACAGGCAGGCGAATTCCGCCTCCGGATCGTTGCCGAACAGCGGATTGCTGTCGCGCCCGCGATAGAGTTTGCAGACCAGATCGTCACCGCCCTCGACCTGCACACGCCAGACACGGTTGGTCCGGCCACCGGCCAGCAGCGTCCAGCGGGCCTGCTGCGGCAAGTCCGCGGCAAAGGCAGAGAGGCTTTCAGGTATCTTCATCACCGGCTTTGCATAACGAAGCTGGCGGCCAAATCAAGCGCTTCCGCCGGCATGCTCCGGCATTGCCCTCTTGCACTTGGCGCAACTTTATGGCTTTTCGGGGCCACGGCCCCGTAGCTCAGCTGGATAGAGCGATCCCCTCCTAAGGGATAGGTCAGAGGTTCGAATCCTCTCGGGGTCACCAACCCGCCGGATTTTGCCGCTTGCCCGCCGCGCCGCCGGACAGGTAAAAGGCTGCGAACAGAAACGGGTTCCTGCCGATGCCAAACCTCGCATACGAAACCGCCGCCCGCGCACGGCTGGGCCAGGGCACCGTCATCGCCGGATTGGACGAGGTCGGTCGCGGCCCCTGGGCCGGACCGGTCACTGCCTGCGCCGTTGTGCTCGATCCGGCGAATATTCCCGACGGGCTGAACGACTCCAAGAAACTGTCGGCAAAACGGCGCGAGGCGCTGGCCGCCGAAATTTTGTCCTGCGCACTGGTATCCATTGCGCACGCCAGCGTGGAAGAGATCGACCAACTCAACATCCTGCGCGCTTCTCTGCTGGCGATGCGGCGCGCTGTCGAGGGCCTGTCCCAGGTGCCCCAATTCGCTCTGATCGACGGCAACAAGATCCCCCCCGGTATGCCCTGTCCGGCAGAGGCCGTGATCAAGGGCGACGGCAAATCAGCCAGCATCGCCGCCGCATCGATTGTTGCAAAGGTGACACGCGATGAAATCATGGTTGCACTGGCGCAACAGTTTCCCGGCTATGGCTGGGAGAAGAACGCCGGATATGGGACCAAACTGCATCAGGAAGGGCTGCGAAATCTCGGTGTGACCCCACACCATAGACGTTCGTTCAAGCCGATACACAATATCTTGTGTGAAGAGTAAACTACAAGTCGTTGATTCAAAAAAGAAATTGACGCCGATTCGTCTTTGAATCATTTTAGACCTCAACAGCGCGAGAAGCGTGACAGAGGCGAAAATGACAAAAACGACACCCAAGGCCGGCGGCGCTGCCCTGCCGTTAAATCAAATATTATCAGGTGATTGCGTGGCAGAGATGAATGCTCTGCCTGAAGGTTCGATTGACCTGATCTTTGCCGACCCGCCCTATAACCTGCAGCTCAAAGGCGACCTGCACCGGCCCGACAGCTCGAAAGTCGACGCGGTCGACGACCATTGGGATCAATTCGACAGTTTCGCCGTCTACGACGAGTTCTCGCGCGCATGGCTGAAGGCCGCGCGGCGTCTGCTGAAGCCTGACGGGGCAATCTGGGTGATCGGCTCCTACCACAACATATTCCGCGTCGGCGCGACGCTGCAGGACGCGGGCTTCTGGATTCTCAACGACGTGATCTGGCGCAAGTCCAACCCGATGCCGAATTTCCGCGGCGCGCGACTGACCAATGCGCATGAAACCATGATCTGGGCCTCGAAATCCGAGAAATCCAAGGCGACATTCAACTACGAGGCGCTGAAGGCGCTGAACGACGGCGTGCAGATGCGCTCCGACTGGCTGCTGCCGATTTGCAACGGGCATGAGCGGCTGAAGGATGCCGACGGCAACAAGGCGCATCCGACGCAAAAACCGGAATCGCTGCTGCACCGGGTCATCGTCGGGTCTACCAATCCCGGCGACGTGATCCTCGATCCGTTCTTCGGCTCGGGAACCACCGGCTCCGTCGCCAAGAAGCTGGGCCGCGACTTCATCGGGATCGAACGCGAGGAAGCTTATCGCAAGGTTGCCGCGAAACGCATCGCCGACACGCGGCGCCTGGATCAGGACTCCTTGCAGGTCAGCACCTCGAAACGCGCCGAGCCGCGCGTGCCCTTCGGCCAGCTGGTCGAACGCGGCATGCTGCGCCCGGGCGAAATGCTGCATTCCCTGAACGGCCGGCACTCTGCCAAAATCCGCGCCGACGGAACCCTGATCGCGCGCGATACACGCGGCTCGATCCACCAGGTCGGCGCCGCGCTGGAAGGCGCGCCGTCCTGCAACGGCTGGACCTACTGGTACTTCCGCAAAGAAGGCAAATCCATTCCCATAGACCTGCTGCGCCAGCAAATCCGCGCCGAGATGCAGGCCTGATCACCGAAAATAGTTACCGCCAACTTTGGGTCGCTCCTGACCCGAGGTTATAGCCTGACTGCCCCGCCCTTGTGGCGGGGTCTTTTTTTTGGGGGGGCGCCGTCAGGCAATTCGCGCGTCCTCCGCGTCAGGAGCCTGCCACTCGCAGACCCGTCTCCGTTACACCGTAACCGGCACCTTACGCTATTGCGCGACCATGAGCGGTTTGCCCGCTTCGCCGAACTGGAACACGATGAACTTTGCCCGCTCCGTGGCGCTCAGATTGCCGCCAACCATTCCGATGTTAGGTAGCTCGTAAAACCCTTCGCCCGCAACGTATTCAGCAGGTTCCTGTCCATCTACCTCCAAGCGCAACCCACCCTCCATGATATAGACAAACAATTGGCCAGGATGAATATGGTGATCCGTTTTCCAACCGGGATCGACATCGAACAGAACGATGTTTGCTTCTGTATTCGGCATGCCTTCGATAGCGGTATTCAGTACTGGCGTAGCCATGGTTTCCGCCACCGCCGGCGTCTTAGCAACGCCCAAAACGGCTCCAACTGCGGCGCAGGCCGCAACTATACGAATCGTCATATTTTCCTCCCAGAAAAGCGCCTTTCGGCATGTGTTCGTGAAAGCACGAACAATTCTTCTATACCTCAATTCGCCAATTTAAGCGAGGATTGGGTCCAAAACGATCAGAAACAGGACCGCCGGGCGGTGCGCGCCAGGACCCTTAAGGCACCTGAACATTGCCCTCGGAGAGCCCGGCTTGCGTTGCATCACTGCTGGTGCAAACAGGCCGGTGCCAGCCTTTTGCGCGCCCGGGCTAGCCCGAACCGCCAGCCAGCGCCCAGACCTTTCGCATCACGGTCGGCAGGTCGGACGGATCGAAGGCCGCGGCGGATACGAAGGACCCGCGCAAGGGTCTGGCATCCGCATCGACCTCGGCGCGCATCACCCGCAATCGCAAATGGAAATGCGTGAAGGTGTGGCGCACCTCGGCCCCGGCGTCCCGCCAGTCGGCCTCCAGCGGCGGCGCATGGTCGGCCTGCGCCTCGGCCCAGTCGCTGCCCGGCCAGCCCAGCATGCCGCCCAGCAGACCCTTGTCGGGGCGCTGCTCCAGCAGCACCGCATCGTCACTGCGCCGCGCGACGTAGGCCACGCCAACCCGCACCGGTTTTTTCGCCTTCGGCAATTTCCGCGGCAGGTCGGCGGCGATGCCCAGTGCCCGCGCCTCGCAGGCGACGGAACAGGGACAAATACCGCAAGCAGGCGACGTCGGCGTGCAGATCGTGGCGCCCAAGTCCATCACGGCCTGCGCATAATCGCCGGGCCGCTCTGCCGGTGTCAGCGCCGCCGCCAACCCGCGCAGGGTTTCCTTGCTCGTCGGCAACGGTTCCTCGACAGCATGCAGCCGGGCCATGACACGCTCCACGTTGCCATCCAATACGGTGGCCGGAAGGTCAAAGGCAATCGCGGCAATCGCGGCGGAGGTATAAGGCCCGATGCCCGGCAGCTTTTGCAACGCGGCCTCGTCCGCCGGAAACGCGCCGCCCAGTTCGCCCGCAACGATGCGGGCGCATTTAAGCAGGTTGCGGGCGCGGGCATAGTATCCAAGCCCGGCCCAGGCCGCCATTACGTCGGCATCCTCTGCCGCCGCAAGGTCGGCCACCGTCGGCCAGCGCCGCACGAAGGCTTCGAAATAGGATTTGACCGCCGCCACCGTGGTCTGCTGCAACATGATCTCGGACAGCCACACGTGATAGGGATCAGGCCGCACACCGGCACGCCGCGCCGCGGGCGCAACCCGCCACGGCATCGCCCGCGCATGGCGGTCGTACCAGTGCAGCAGCTGCTCCGGCAGGTCGGGATCAAAATCACGCAAGTTTTATCCTTTCGGATGTCGCAACACTGGAATCTTCTGTACATAGGGCTAAGATAACCCGTCATCAACATTTGGACAGTCATGCCGCGCAGGTCAAACAGCAATCCCGAAAAAGACCCGGCCCCGAAGCGGCTGGCAAAGGGATTCGTGCAAACCGGCGGTCTGCTGGGCCAGCGCATCCGGCAGGCGGGCGAAAAACGCGGGTTCGCCGAAACCCGACTTCTGACACAATGGCCAGAGGTCGCGGGCGCTGCCGTCGCCGCCGTGGCGCAGCCGGTCAAGGTGTCCTATGGCGCGCACGGTTTGGGCGCGACACTGACCCTTCTGACCACGGGAGCCAATGCGCCGATGCTGCAAATGCAGGTGCCTGCGATCATCGAACGGGTCAATGCCTGTTACGGTTACAACGCCATCCGCAAGATCCGGATCACCCAGACCGCGCCAAGCGGTTTTTCCGAGGGTGCGCCGGCATTCGAACCGAAGCCCGACGACACGCCGCCGCCGGTTTCCGCCGAGCGGCAACAATCGATTGATACCGAGGTCGCGGATGTGGCAGACCCCGGCCTGAAGAAAGCCCTGTCCCTGTTGGGCAACAATGTGCTGAGACACCCGAAGAAATACAAAGGTAATTAAAATGCTCAAGAAACTCGCCCTGATATCCGCCCTTGTCGCCGCCGTCGCGCTGGGCGGCTACCTGTGGCAGGGCTCCGCGCCTGAAACCGCCGGATCGACACTGGTCTCCACCGCTTTCGCGCAGGACGCCGACGCGCCCGCGACCGATGCGGAACCCGCCGCCGTCATCGACATGACCCTCGGCAATCCCGACGCGGATGTCACGCTCATCGAATACGCATCTTTCACCTGCATCCACTGCGCCAATTTCCACAACAATTCCTGGGACCAGTTGAAGGCCGACTTCATCGACAGCGGCAAGATCAAGTTCGTCTACCGCGAGGTCTATTTCGACCGGTTCGGCCTCTGGGCAGGCATGCTGGCGCGCTGTCAGGGGCCGGTCAAGTATTTCGGCATCGCCGACCTGCTGTTCGAGCGCCGTGACGACTGGCTGCTGAAATCCGATGCCGAGATCGCCGACGGCCTGCGCCGGATCGGCCGGATCGCCGGGATGAACGACGAAACCATCAACGCCTGTCTGGCGGATTCAGCGAAGGCGAAGGCGCTGGTCGCCGAATACCAGAAGAACAAGGATGCCGACGGGGTCGAATCGACGCCCAGTTTCCTGATCAACGGCAAGAACGTCAGAAATCCCGGCTATTCAGCCCTGAAAGAGCTGATCGAGGCTGAACTCGACGGTTAGACCATGAATGGAGGCGATGCGCAGCTGCGCGGAGTCAGGCCTGCAGCAGCGCCTTCAGCCGTTCCGTCAGCACACGGTCGTCCACGATTTTCAGGCGGACCGGCAGGGTCAGGACTTTCTGCTGGAAGGAATGGGGCAGGCGCACGGCGTCCTTTTCCGTCGTGACCATTTGCAGGCCCTTTTCCGACGCCTCTGATTCCATGCGCCGCAGCAGCGTTTCCGGCAGCGGCTGGTGATCGTCGAAACTGTGCGTCTGCACGACATCTGCCCCGACCGCGCGCAGGGTGGCGTAGAATTTTGCCGGCCGTCCGATCCCGGCAAAGGCCAGCACACGCAGCCCCTGCCAGTCCATGCCGGTTTCCAGAGGCTCCAGCGTGCCGCCGATACAGGGCTTGCGGCCTGTCTCCGGCCACTCAGCGAGAAACCTGTCGCGGTCCTCTTCGCTGCCGATTGCCAGCACGAGATCGGCGCGCTCCATGCCTTGATCCACCGGTTCGCGCAGCGGCCCCGCCGGCGCGACGCGGCCATTGCCGAAACCGGCGGCGGCATCCGCCACCAGAATGATCAGGTCCTTGGCCAGCGCGGAGTTCTGCATACCGTCATCCAGCAACAGCACATCGGCCCCGTCGGCCACGGCCGCGAGGCCCCCGGCCATGCGGTCGCGCGCGACCCATGTCGGCGCGAAGGCCGCCAGCAACAGCGGTTCGTCGCCGACGGCAGAGGCCTTGTGGCGCAGGGCGTCGACACGTTTCGGCCCCGTCTCGGTGCCGCCAAAGCCGCGCGTCAAGATATGCGGCTCGCGGCCCAAAGCCTGCAAGCGCGTCACCAGCTCGATCACTGTCGGCGTCTTGCCCGTTCCGCCGATGTTGATGTTGCCGACACAAATCACCGGAATCTTCAGCCTGTGCTGCGCGCCCTGCCGCCACCTGCGCCGCGCCTCCCACATCCAGATCGCAGACAGGGGCGACAGCAGAGCCGCGGCCAGACCCGGCTTGCTGCGCGGATTGCTCCAGAAGGCGGGGGCTCTCATGGCGATTTTCCTTTGCGTTGAAGACAGCCGAGGATTTCCTGCTCGACCTGCCGGATCACCTCTGCGCCTTCGGATTCGATTTGCCAAGCCGCGTGCGCCATTTTCGCCGCCCTGTCCGGAATGGACACCTCACAGACGGCCTCGGCCAGCGATTTGGCAGAGGTAACCTCGACTGCCCCGCCTGCGGCGGTCAATCTGGCATAAGCTGCCTTATGCGTCGCGACGAACGGCCCGTGCAGGATCGCCGACCCAAGCGCCGCCGCGACCATCGGATCGGTGCCGCCGCCACGGGTCAGGGAATTTCCCAAAAACGCAACCGGCGCGATACGCAGCCACAGTCCCAGCTCGTCGCCTGTATCCTCCAGAACGACCTGGGTGTCGTATACCGGCTCCTGACCTTCGGAGCGGACCGCGATGGTCCAGTCGCCCTTTGCCAGCCGGGCGCTGAAGCGGTCGACATCCCGCAGGTTCGCGGGCTTGAGCACCAGCAGCAACCGGTGCGTCAGCCGTGCCGCATCGCGATACGCTTCCAGAACCGTCGGCAACTCGTCGGGCCGGACGCCGCAAGCCAGCCAGACCGGCCGGTTTCCGATGGCGCGGCCAAGTTGCGAGTGCACCGTCTCGTCATATGGCAGGACCAGCGGCAGCGTCGTCAGCTGCCCCGCATTGTGGACGAGGCTTTCGGGCAAGCCGAATTTCAGCAGCCCTTCATAGGATGGCTCGTCCAGCGCATAAATCGCCTGAAATTTCTCCATCAGGCTTCGCAGGGACCGCCGCACGACCCTTGCCCGCCGCCATATATTCTTCGGAAAGGTTGCATTGACGTTGATCAGGGGAATGCCGCTGTCCACAGCCGCGCCAATCAGGTGCGGTGCATATGAACTGCCGGCCCAAAGGCAGATATCGGGTCGGCGGCGATCCAGAAAGCGCCTGATGGCCGCCGGATCTTCGGACGGGCAATTCCCCAGCGTTACACCGTCGGGAAATCTTTCGCCAAGCGCCTTTTTCGACAGCAGCCCGCGCGAGGTCAGCAGGAACTCCAGTTCCACCGTCTCTTCGCTCAGCCGATTCAGAAGGCCCGCCAGTGGCTCCAGCTCCTCGGCGGTGTCGGCGTAGCACCACAACAGCGCCGGTCCGCCGCCCGGTTCCGCGGGCCGCACCGGAAAGACCCCCGTTTCGGTCGCCTCTGTCTCCGCCGCAGCCGGGTGCCGTTTTTTCCGGAACGTCAGCCAGCGTCGCAGAGTCCGGACTATGTCGTACCCGCGTGCGGTGCGATCGGTGTCCGGCATGCCCGAGGGTTCAGCCCAGCTCTTCGGTCGCGCTGGCCGCGGTTTCCTCGTCCCGCAACCGGTGCAGGTGCGCGATGAAATACCGGACATGGGCGTTGTCGACCGACTGCTGCGCCGCACTCTTCCAGGCGTCGAAAGCGGTTGCGTAATTCGGGAAGATACCAACGATGTCGATCTTGTCGACGTCGCGGAATACCTTGGACTTGGGATCTTTCAATTCGCCTCCGAATACCAGATGCAGTCTCTGCGGCATGGAATATCCTTTCATCAGAATTGATTGCCTGACTTTGTGTTTAGCGAAAGCCTTACAGATGTTCCATAAGTCTTTGATGTAATATCGGCGCGGCCGCCAACATTCCGGCCATTCGAGGGGTCGGCTGGTTGAACACGGCGCGATCGCCCGTGCGGGTCGTGGCCGTCGCGCCCGCCTCTTCGCAGATCAGCACACCGGCGGCGACATCCCATTCCCAGGTGTCGCGCAACGTGACCATGCCGTCGAACCGGCCCTGCGCAACGAGGCACATGCGATAGGCCAGCGAGGCCCTGAAATGCCGCTCCACAGGCGGCGGCGCGCTGGACCAAAGCCCGCTGCGAAACTGCGATTCGGAAGCGAGCACCCGCGCGCCCTCGAAGGCATCGGCTGCCGAAGACCGGATCGACTCGCCGTTCAGAAAGGCTCCCTTGCCAAAGGCTGCCTCGAAAGTCAGATCCCGCGCCGGCAGGTGCACCACTCCCGCCGTGATCGTGCCGCCTTCGGAAATCGCCAGCGAATGCGAGAAATTGTGGTTGCCGTTGATGAAGGATTTGGTGCCATCGATCGGATCGACCACGAATACTTTTTCGCGGATCAGGCGGTCGGCGTCGTCTTCGGTTTCCTCGGACAGCCAGCCGGCATCGGGGTGCGCGTCCAGCAGGCGCGCGTGCAACATGGCGTCGATCTCCAGATCGGCTTCGGTCACCGGACCCTGGCCATCGCCCTTGTCCCAGATCTTGGGCTTCTGGCCGAAATGCTTCATGGCGATCCGGCCGGCTTCCAGCGCCGCCTCGCGCAACAGGTCCAGATCACTTGCCGGCAATGGTCAGCCCCTCTACCAGCAGGCTGGGAACGACGCGTGACAGATAGGCGCGCGCGTCGTTGGCCGCAGTCATGCGCAACAGGAAATCGCGCAGGTTTCCGGCGACGGTGCATTCGTTGACCGGTCCCGTGATCTCGCCGTTTTCGACCCAGAAGCCGGACGCGCCACGGGAATAGTCGCCGGTGGTCGGGTTAATCGTCGAGCCGATCATCGAAGTGATGATCAGGCCGGTGCCCATCTCGGCGATCAGGTCGTCGCGGCTGCGGTCCGACTGCGTCAGCGCCAGGTTGCCGACCGACGGCGAAGGTGGCCCGCCGACCCCGCGCGACGCGTTGCCGGTGCTCTCCAGCCCCAGCTTGCGCGCGGTCGCCAGATCGAGCGTCCAGCCCTGAAGGATGCCATCCTTCACGATGGCGCGCTTGTGCACAGGCAGGCCTTCGGCATCGAAGGGCCTTGAGCCCGAGACTTTCGGGCGCATCGGGTCCTCGATCAGGTCCATGCCCTTGGGCAAGACCTGTTCCCCCAGCGCGTCGCGCAGCCAGCTTGACCCGCGCACGATCGACGATCCGTTGATCGCACCGACCAGATGACCGATCAAAGAGGACGAAATGCGTTCGTCGAACAGAACCGGCCAGGCACCCGTCGGTGGCCGCGTAGCTCCGCGCCGCTCGGCGGCACGCATTCCGGCCAGCTGACCGATGCTGTGCGGGCTGGGCAGGTCCAGGCCATGGCTGCGCGATTCCGCTGCATAGTCCCGTTCCATACCCGTGCCTTCGCCGGAAATGGCGACGCAGGACACAGAGGTCGAGGTCCGGCGATAGCCTCCCGAAAATCCGTTCGTTGCCGCGAGGTGGATCGACGTATCGCTGTAGCCCGCACCAGCGCCCTGCGTCTGGCTGACGCCGTCCACCGCCAGCGCGGCAGCCTCGGCCTGCAGCGCGGCTTCTTGCAGGCTATCCGGCTCCGGTGCGGCAGCGCGGTCGTATAGGTCCAGCGCGTCAAGGTCCCACTGTTTGGCCAGTTGCGAGGGATCGGCCAGACCGCAGTACGGGTCCTCGGGCGCGACGCTGGCCATCAGCACGGCGCGCTCGGCCATTTCCTGAATTGCATCGTCCGAGAGATCGGAAATCGAAACCGTCGCCTGCCGCTTGCCCTTGAACACCCGCAGCCCGAGGTCGGTGCCCTCTGACCTTTCGGCATGTTCCAGCCCGCCTGCGCGTACTTCGATCGACACCGAGGCGCCATCGACGATCAGCGTGTCCGCGGCGTCTGCCCCGGCGCGTTTCGCCGCCTGCAGCACCCGCTGCGCTATATCCTGCAAATCTCGTGTCATCCGATATCTCCTGCCATTGAAATAAGGGCTGCCCGCGCCATCGACAACCATCAAATCGGTCTGGCGAACTGACAATTATAACGCCGGCGCAACCAGTGAAATGCGCGGCGACAGTTTACAAGCCCGCTGAATGTGTCATCTTTACCGCAAAGCAGTCCGAAGCGGAGGGGAACAAACAATGACATCAGTCAAAGGCAAATCCGTCCTGATCACGGGTGCCTCGCGCGGCATCGGAGAGGCAGCAGCGCGGGAATTCGCCGCCCAAGGCGCCAAGGTCGTTCTGACCGCGCGCAGCGGCGGCGACATCGCCCGCATCGCCGGCGAAATCAACGACACTGACGGAACCGCCCTGTATCTGGCGACGGACGTGACCGACATCGATCAGGTGAATGCCGCGGCCGATCTGGCGATGACGAAATTCGGCCGGCTGGACGTGCTGATCAACAACGCCGGCGTGATCGACCCGATCGACCGGATCGAGGATGCCGATCCGGCGGAGTGGAACCGTCTGATCGACATCAACGTCAAGGGCGTGTTCCATGGCATACACGCCGCCCTGCCGCGCATGAAAGCGGTCGCCGGCGGCACGATCATCACCATCGGGTCCGGCGCGGCGACCTCGGCTCTGGAAGGCTGGAGCGCCTATTGCACCTCCAAGGCGGCGGTGCACCACCTGAACCGCGCGCTGTACGAAGAAGAGGCCGAGCACGGCATCCGCGCCATGGTCCTGTCGCCGGGCACGGTGGCCACGGACATGCAGGTCGCGATCCGCGACAGCGGCGTCAATCCGGTCAGCCGGATGGAATGGTCGAGCCATATCTCGCCCGAATGGGTCGGCAAGGCGCTGGTCTGGATGTGCGGCAGCGACGCCGACGACTGGAACGGCAGCGTCGTGTCGCTGCGCGAACCCGATATCCGCAAGCGCGTCGGTTTGACCGGCTAAAGCACCGGCAGGGCGGTGGTCGCCTTGATCTCTTCCATCACGAAACTGGCCGAGACGTCGGACAACTCGATCCGGCTGGTCAGACGTTTGTAGAGCGCGTCGTATTCCGCCATGTCCGCGACCCGCGCATGCAGCAGGTAATCCAGATCGCCCGACATGCGATAGGCGCCCATCACCTCGGGCGTCGCCTCGGTTGCGCGGGCGAATTTCTGCAACCATTCGGCGTCGTGATGCTGCGTGCGGATCTGGATAAAGACACTCAGTTTCAGGTCCAGCTTGTCGGGGTCGAGCAGCGCCACGCGCTTGCGGATCACGCCCGTCGATTCCAGATGTTTCACGCGCCGCCAGCAAGCGTTGCGCGACAGGCCGACAGCCTCGCCCAGAACGTCCAGGCTGATATCTGAATCCTGTTGTAATTGTGCGAGGATTCGTCTGTCTATGGGATCAAATTGCATCATTTAGCAATTATGTCGAACACATTCTCAAAAATAAAGGGAAATCACGCAACATTTGGGACCCGCATGCTCCATGGCGGCGCTATTTTGATGGAAACTGAATTTAGCCCAGGAGGACACAACAATGATCAAAGCCCTGTTTCTGGACCACCCCGGCGCCGTCGGTGAAACCTATTTCCAGCATTTCATCTTCGCGATGACCTTCGCGGGCTGGTTCTTTCTTGCCGCTGCGGCCGCGTTCATCCACGCGCTGGTCCCCGCGCTGTGCGAAACAACGGCCAGCCGCATTCTGAAGCATCTGAATTACAAGATCGAAACCCGGCGCTAGGGGCGGGTTCCGGCCAAGCCGCCGCTTATCGCGGAATGCGCTGGTTCGGGTGAAGCGACGCGCCGAGGATATGGTCAGCCCCGTGCACAACGTGGCTGGCACGCCCGACAATCAGCGGGTCCGGCGGCGTGGCTATTTCGGGATTCTTGTTGGGATAATCCAGCGTGGACAGGAAATGCCGCATGCAATTCAGCCGCGCGCGCTTCTTGTCGTTCGACTTGATGATGGTCCAGGGCGCGTCCGCGGTATCGGTGTAAAAGAACATCGCCTCTTTCGCCTCGGTATAGTCGTCCCACTTGTCGAGGCTGGCAATGTCCACCGGCGACAGTTTCCAGCGCTTGAGCGGATCGTTCTGCCGGCTGTCGAAACGGGCTTTCTGCTCGTCGCGCGTGACCGAGAACCAGTATTTGTAGAGCTGTATGCCAGATCGAACCAGCATCCGTTCGACTTCCGGCGTCTGGCGCATGAATTCAAGGTATTCGGTGGGCGTGCAGAATCCCATGACCCGCTCCACCCCGGCGCGGTTATACCAGCTGCGGTCATAAAAGACCATTTCGCCACGCGTCGGCAGGTTTTCGACATAGCGCTGAAAGAACCATTGACCCCTTTCGGTGTCGGTGGGTTTGTTCAGGGCCACAACGCGCGCTTCGCGCGGGTTCAAATGCTCCATGAACCGTTTGATCGTTCCGCCCTTGCCTGCGGCATCGCGGCCCTCGAACAGGAGTACGAATTTCTGACCAGTCTCGTGCACCCATTTCTGGACTTTCAGAAGCTCGGCCTGCAACTGCGCCTTTTCCGCCTCGTATTGCTTCTTACCCAACTTCCGGGAATAGGGAAATTTTCCGGTCTCGAAGGCCTGACGTATCTTGTCAGGCGTCACTGTCGGAAAGACGTTGGCGTCTGAAACGACGCCCGCTTTGACTGTTGGTCCGGTTTTCGGCTGAGAAGACGATTTCATGAAGTGCTCCGGAAATGGAAATGCTATGATTCTTTAATAATACCGGAGAAGACGTTTTCAAGAATGGGCCGCCATTTAGCACAGGCGGCAGTTATTTTGGACACAGCATCGCGATCCGGATAAAGGCGCGTTCCAGCAAAGCCATGGCCGGACCCTGCTGCGACGAGCGCAATGCCAGATCGGTATCCATCAGCACGGCCAGAGCCTTTTCCAGCCGCGCGGCACCCCATCTGCGGGCCTGGCGGACCATGCGGTCCTTGCGCGGGCCGAACACCGGCGGGCGGGCGCGGGACAGAGCGACATCCGCCCCCTGACTGTCGCTGGCAGCAGCATGCAGCGTGCGGAAATGCCGGTTGGCGGTGATACAGAGCGTCGTCGGATTAAGACCCTGCCCCGACAGGCGCTTGAGCATCATGGCAAGGTCATGCGCATCGCCCTCGGCCATCAGGTTGACCGCGTCGTCGGTGCCTGCCTCGGTGGTGGCCGGCGCGCAGGCCAGCAAGTCGTCAACGCCCACCGGACTGTCGTCGCCGTATTTATACAGCGACAGCTTCTCCACGGTCTGACTGAAATCGCCGGGATCGAGTTCGCGCGACAGCGCCAGCAGCCCCGCCATGGCATCGGAAGATATGTTTTTCAGTCCGGCGTCCGACAAGGATTTTTCGACCTCGTCGCGACCCGGCGGATCGTCATAGATGCCTATCGCCACCGTTGTCTGCCCCGCCTCGAACAGCTTGCGCAGTTTCGACCGCGCGTTCAGCGACCCCGCCGTGACCACCAGCGAGGCGTCGCCCGCCTGCCACTCAGACAGCGCGGTCTCGATCAGCGGCGCGATGACGTCGGTGGCCTCCTCCACGAAAACCACGCGGTGGCCGGGAAAGAAGCCCTGCGCCCGCATTCCGTCCAGCACCGCCGCCGGGTCTTTGCGCAACTCGGCACCGCTCAGGCGCGTCAGGCGCATTTCCTCTTCGCCTTTTTCACCGACCAGTGCCTTGATCACCTGCTGTCGGCGCAGCGCGACGCGCATCGCGTCCTGCCCGTATATCAGCAGGCCCGAGTGCGTCGGATCAGGCTTGGCGAAATAGGCGGTTGCACGCGCTGCGGCCAGTTTCATGCGGCCCAGTCCTGCGCCGTGACCGACAGCTTCGTCACCATCAGGTCGGCCAGCGAGCGGACCAGCCGGATATTCGCGGCGCGCTCCGCCACTGTCGTGGGATAGGTATCCGAAGTTGCACTGTAGGCGGTCAGCGATTTCACCTTGTCGCGGAACAGCAGGGCGTCGGTCGCGCGGTCGGCGATGGTGAAATTCGCCACACCGGTCAGGTTGTAGCGGATGATATCCGAGGCCTCGTTGACCACCAGGTCGCGCGATTCGATTTCCAGGTCGAATGTCAGGCGATAGCGCGCGTCCGGCGCCGCCATGCCCAGCCTCTCGATCAGCCGTTCGCGCAGTTCGAAACCGAACCGCCCCTCGACCACAGGCACCGTCATCTGGTTGAACAGGCCAGCCGCCGCGCCGCCCTGCTTGTAGACCGGCGAGAAACCGCAGGCGGACAGCAGGCTCAGGCCCGCACCACCCAGAAATGCTCTTCGGTTACACAACCACATTGACGATCCGTCCGGGAACAACGATCAGCTTTTTCGGCGCACCGCCATCCAGCGCCTTCTGCACAGCTTTGTTCGCCAGCACGAGTTTTTCAACCTCTTCCTTCGGAAGATTGCGATCCACGACAATCTCATCGCGGCGTTTGCCGTTGATCTGGATCGGCAGGGTCACGGTGTCATCGACCAGCATCGCCGGATCGACGGCAGGCCATTCGGCCTTCGATACCAGACCTTCGCCGCCGGTTTCGGCCCAGATTTCCTCGGCCAGATGCGGCACCATCGGGCTGAGCAACTGTGCCATGACCCGCATCGCGCCGGTCTTGGCGGCCTTGCCGGCTTCGGATTTCTGCATGACATTGGTGAATTCATACAGCTTGGCCACGGATTTGTTGAAAGCAAAGCCCTCGATGCCCTTTGTGACCTCGTCAATGGCGCGGTGCGTCTGTTTTTGAAGGTCCAGGGCGGCGGCATCGTCACCGGCATCGTCCGGCATTTCACCGATCTCGACCGTCAGGCGCCACAGGCGCTGCAAATGCCGCCACGCGGCCTCGGCACCGGCGGCGGTCCATTCGACGTCGCGCTCTGGCGGGCTGTCGGACATGACGAACCAGCGGGCGGTGTCGGCGCCGTACTGGTCGATGATGTCTTCGGGATCGACGACGTTCTTTTTCGACTTCGACATCTTGATGGACGGCCCGACCGTGACCGGCTTTCCGTCCAGCGTTTCATAGCCGCCGCCACCTGCGGGGCGCACCTCGTCCGGCATCAGCCATTTGCCTTCGGGTGACTTATAAGTCTCGTGGCAAACCATGCCCTGAGTGAACAGCGCGTTGAACGGTTCGATGGCTTTCTTGGGCAGGTGGCCGGTGGCATTCATCGCACGCGCGAAAAACCGCGAATACAGCAGGTGCAGGATCGCGTGCTCGACGCCGCCGATATACTGGTCGACGTTCATCCAGTAATCCACCTCGCCCGCGACCGTCGGCGTCGTGGCGCGCGGCGCTGTAAAGCGGGCGTAATACCAGCTGCTGTCCACGAAGGTGTCCATCGTATCGGTTTCGCGTTTCGCGGCCTCGCCGCAATGCGGGCATGGGACGTCGCGCCATGTCGGGTGGCGGTCCAGCGGGTTGCCCGGACGGTCGAATGTCACGTCCTTGGGCAGTTCGACCGGCAGGTTCGCCTTCTTCTCGGGCACGACGCCGCATTTCGGGCAATGCACGACAGGGATCGGGCAGCCCCAGTAACGCTGACGCGACACGCCCCAGTCGCGCAGGCGGTATTGCGTGGTCGCCTCGCCCGCGCCCTTGCCGTGGATGCGCTGGATCACCTCGGCCTTGGCCTCTTCGATCGTCATATTGTCGAGGAACCGCGAGTTGATCAGGCGCCCCGGACCGTCATAGGCCACGTCGCCGATGGTGAACGTGTCGGCGTCCTGATCCTCTGGGCAAACGACGGGGGTCACGGTCAAACCGTATTTCCGCGCGAAATCCAGATCGCGCTGGTCATGCGCCGGACAGCCGAACACCGCCCCGGTGCCATATCCCATCAGGATGAAGTTCGCGATATAGACCGGCAGATCCCAGCCGTCGTTGAACGGATGCACGACGCGGATACCGGTATCGAAGCCCTTCTTCTCGGCGGTTTCCAGCGCTTCCTCGGTGGTGCCCAGCTTGCGGCACTCGGCGTTGAAGGCGGCGACCTCGGGATCGCCCTCCAGCGCCTTGGCAAGCGGGTGGTCGCAGGAAATCGCGGCGAAGCTTGCACCGAACAGGGTATCGGGGCGGGTGGTGTAGACCTCCAGCTCGTCGAAATCGGCCGGCGCGTCCTTGGTCTTGAAGCGAAATTTCAGGCCGGTGCTCTTGCCGATCCAGTTCTTTTGCATCAGGCGGACTTTTTCGGGCCATTCGGTCAGCGTGTCGATGGCCTCC
>JBFFQS010000025.1:0-19285 GCA_041573315.1 Amylibacter sp.
CAAAGCCTTGCGCAAAGCTTCGTGCAAGAGGTGCGTGGCAGAGTGGTTGGCCCGTATCGCGGTGCGGCGGCTATGATCGACAACCAGTTCCGCCGGCGTCCCGACCGAAACCGATCCTGTGCTGACTTTGCCGATATGGACAAACACGCCGGCCTTTTTCTTGACGTCGGTGATTGTCACCGATCCGGTGTCCGTCCGGAGCGAGCCACTGTCGCCGACCTGACCGCCGGACTCGGCATAAAACGGCGTCTGGTTCAGAACCAGTTCCACCGGATCGCCCTTGTGCGCAGTATCGATCTTGTCGCCCTTGACCACCAGAGCAAGTATCTGGCCCTCCGCGGTTTCCGTGTCATAGCCAAGAAATTCCGTGGTGCCGTGTTTCTCGGCGATATCGTACCAGATCGCCTCGTCGGCGGCCTCGCCGGAGCCCGACCATGCCGCGCGCGCCTTGGCCTTTTGTTCTTCCATAGCCGCGTCAAATCCGGCGGTATCGACCTCAACGCCCTTTTCGCGCAATGCGTCCTGCGTCAGATCGAGTGGAAAACCGTAGGTGTCATACAATTTGAAAGCCGCTTCGCCGGACAGAGCCTGCCCATTTTTCATCTCGGCCAGTTCTTCGTCCAGCAGTTTCAGGCCGCGGTCGAGCGTCGTGCGGAAACGGGTTTCTTCCAGCAAGAGCGTCTCTTGGATCAGAGCCTGGGCACGGCCGAGTTCCGGATAGGCCTGCCCCATCTGGCCAACCAGCGTCGGCACCAGTTTATGCATCATGGGATCGTTGGCCCCCAGCAGATGCGCATGCCGCATGGCGCGGCGCATGATCCGCCGCAGGACATAGCCGCGACCGTCGCTGGATGGCATGACGCCATCGGCGATCAGAAAAGAAGTCGAGCGCAGGTGGTCGGCAATAACACGGTGATGCACGTTCTTGTCGCCATAGGGATCGACGTTGGTCACATGGGCGGAAGCCTCGATCAGCGACTTGAACAAGTCTGTTTCATAGTTGTCATGCGTGCCCTGCAAAAGGGCCGCGATCCGCTCTAGCCCCATTCCGGTATCGATGGACTGTTTTTCCAGCGCGCGCAGATCGCCGTTTTCGAACTGTTCGTTCTGCATGAAAACGAGGTTCCAAATCTCGATGAAGCGGTCGCCGTCCTCTTCAGCGCTGCCCGGAGGTCCGCCCCAGATATGCTCGCCATGATCATAGAAAATTTCCGTGCAGGGTCCGCAGGGTCCGGTCGGACCCATCATCCAGAAATTGTCATGGGTCGGGATGCGGATGATCCGCTCATCCGGCAGCCCGGCGTATTTCTTCCAGATATCGGCGGCTTCATCGTCGGTATGATAGACAGTAACCGTCAGCTTATCCTTCGGCACGCCGAAATCCTTGGTGATCAGGTCCCAGGCGAAAATGATCGCCTGTTCCTTGAAATAATCTCCGAAAGAGAAATTACCCAGCATCTCGAAAAAAGTGTGGTGCCGCGCGGTGTAGCCCACGTTGTCTAGGTCATTGTGTTTGCCGCCGGCACGCACGCATTTCTGGGCGGTCGTCGCGCGGGTATAATCCCGATGTTCGACGCCGGTAAAAACGTTCTTGAACTGGACCATGCCGGAGTTCGTGAACATCAGCGTCGGATCGTTCCGGGGCACCAGCGGGGAACTGTCCACGACTGTGTGGCCGTTCTTCTCAAAGAACGAGAGGAATGTTGATCGGATATCGTTAAGACTTGCCATTGGATTGCCTTGTCAACTGCGCGTGTTCAATCGGTTTATCGCCAAGCGCGGGGGCTGTCCACAGGCCAAAACGGCAAAAGACCGGACGCAGGGCCCGGTCTTTCCTTTTCACGATGGAACCGGCTTTATGCCTCAAGCACATCGGCTCCGTCATCATCACCGGATTTCTTGGCCGAAGGCGCAGGCTTGTTGAAATCCAACCCGTGCGATGCGCGGATCTTATCCTCGATTTCGTATGCGACATCCTCGTTTTCCTTGAGGAACTGCTTGGCATTTTCACGCCCCTGCCCGATCCGCTGATCTCCGTAGGAAAACCATGATCCGGACTTTTCGACGATACCGAGTTTCACGCCCAGATCGATCAATTCACCCCGCTTGGAGATACCTTCGCCATACATAATATCAAATTCGACCTGTTTGAAGGGCGGCGCCACCTTGTTCTTGACGACCTTGACACGGGTCGCATTGCCCACGACTTCATCCCGATCCTTGATCGCACCAATGCGGCGAATATCCAGCCTGACAGATGCATAGAACTTCAGAGCGTTACCGCCCGACGTCGTTTCGGGCGAGCCGAACATGACACCGATTTTCATGCGAATCTGGTTGATGAAAATCACGGTGCACTTGGACTTGGAAATCGAACCGGTCAGCTTACGCATCGCCTGGCTCATCAGCCGGGCCTGCGCGCCGACCTGATGGTCGCCCATGTCGCCTTCCAGTTCCGCACGCGGCGTCAGGGCCGCGACCGAATCCACGACCACCATCGAAACCGCGCCGGAACGCACCAGCGTGTCGGTGATCTCCAAAGCCTGTTCGCCGGCATCGGGCTGCGAAATCAGAAGTTCGTCCAGATCGACACCCAGCTTCTTGGCATAGGTCGGGTCGAGCGCATGTTCCGCATCGACAAAGGCGCAAACGCCGCCGCTCTTCTGTTCCTCGGCAATCGCATGCAGGGTCAACGTCGTCTTGCCCGAGCTTTCAGGTCCGTAAATCTCGATAATGCGACCCTTGGGAATACCGCCAATGCCCAGCGCGATATCCAGCCCGATGGACCCGGTTGATGTCGCCTCGACATCCATGACCGGATTGTTCTGGCCCAGTTTCATGATCGAGCCCTTGCCAAATTGGCGTTCGATCTGGCCCAAAGCCGATTCCAGTGCCTTTTGCTTGTCCATTGCGCGTCTTTCGTTCAGATCCAGTAGGGATGTGGCCATTATTCTGTCCTCTTATTTCATATAGATCGCGGCGCGGCAATCACTGCTGATGTTCGCCTCTTGTTCTTGTTTAACGTTATGAGATCAAAAAGAGAACATTACAAGATAATTTTTCAACTTCCACTCTTCACCGAGAGTATTTACGAAACGTAAACGAGTTGAATCAAATTTTACCAGAATGTTCCAATATCACGGTAAAGCATTGCTTTACAATGATAATTATATAACTATTGACTTAATTAACCGTCTGCTGGACCGTCTCAATCAGCTTCCGGAGAGAAAATGGTTTTGGCAGGAAGACCGAATTCGGAATCCGCGCATGTTCCTCGGCGAATGATTCCTCGGCGTATCCCGAAACGAAGACGACCTTCAGGTCCGGCCGTTGCACAAGGGCCTCTTTGACCCAAGTCGGGCCATCCATGCCTGGCATCACGACATCGGAAACGACAATATCGATATGCAGGGACTCGTCCTTGAGTATTTCCAGCGCCGCCTCCGCCGAGGCCGCCTCTATTACCGTGGTGCCGTTCATCCGCAGCGCGCGCGCGGCAAAGGTCCGCACCGGGGTTTCATCCTCCACCAATAGAATGACGCGTCCGTTCAGACCTCCACGCTCGACAGTCCGTTGATGCGGCTCTGCCGAGGTGACGGGCGTATTCCCCTCGAAAATCGGCAACAGAACCGTAAATACGGATCCAACACCCACAGTGCTGTCGGCGAAGATGAAACCTCCGGTCTGTTTTACGATTCCATAGGCCGTGGACAGGCCAAGCCCGGTGCCCTCGCCCACGTCCTTCGTCGAATAGAAAGGCTCGAAGATTTTCGGCAGCACCTCTTTCGGTATGCCGCAACCCGTATCCCGAACGGCTATCGACACATATCGGCCAGTTGGAATGGTCACACGGTCGAACGTCGTATCGTCCTCAAATTGCCTTTCGCGGGTATCTATGCTGATCGCGCCGCCGTCAGGCATCGCATCACGGGCGTTTACCACGAGGTTCATGATCACCTGTTCCAACTGCCGGCCGTCGACATAGGCCCGCGGAAGGAATTCGGGGCCTTCGAATGTCAGCTTGGTCCGTTCGCCAACCAGACGGTTCAGCAAGTGCGTCAGATCGCGCAGTGTCTCCTGCACGTCTATATCTTTGGGTTGCAGCGTCTGTTTGCGCGAAAAAGCCAGCAACTGTCCGACCAGTCCGGCTGCTCTGTTCGCATTATGTGCAATCTGGGTAAGATCGCCAAAATCCGGGTCACTGTTTTCATGGCGCACCAACAACAAGTCGCAATAACCTGATATCGCGGTCAAAAGATTGTTGAAATCATGAGCGACACCACCTGCGAGTTGTCCGACAGCCTGCATCTTCTGGCTTTGCACGAACTGCGCCTCAAGCGATTTCAACTCGGTCGCGTCACTGAGCACGCCGATCAGGCTGCTATTGTCGTTCTTTGACTGCTGCATGAAAGAAACCTGCAGGAAGACATCTGCATGCAACCGCTTCACCTTCACCATCTCCGACCGGCCAAGCGTGGAACTGTCACGCAGCTTCGCAAGCCAGGCAGAGATCGACCGGCCCAGACCTTCAACGACCTGTGAAAACTCTGGCTCCTCACCTTCGACAATCTTCAACAGGTTCCGCGCGGCACGGTTGGCCCGGGTTACCTTGTCTCCTTCGCCGATCTGTATCAGCGCGATCGGCAGATCATCGAACAGTTGCGCAACGGCGCTGTCGGGAATATTTCTGCTGGCCCTGCGCTCTTGCTGGGAAAACCCCGCCGCCGCGAAGGCGTCCGTAACCTTTGGTCCCTTCGCGATCGCGTAGCTGCGCAGCTTTTCAAGCCTTTGGTGGTTGAGAGATAAGCACAGCATGAAACAGAACCCGGAAAGACCCGCGAAAATACCTGAAACCTTCTCAGATGCCGGCACCAAAACAACGAGTACAGACGCGCCAATGACCAGCAGAACCCACAGGGACAAGTCCAGCCGGGGACGGATGTGTTCAAAGATTCGGGCCGGTGTCATAGATGCGCGCAGATTTTCGACTCCATAGATCAACGAAACCGGAAAACGGTTAATACAACCATAACACGAATATCGAATTCGCCAAGGTTGAATTCAGGAGTCGCCGAATTCCATCAGGCAGAGAAAGAAACCGTCGCCGTTCTCACCCAGCGGGAAACGGCGCTCCGAGTCCTTTGTCCAGCCGGAATTCACGGCGAGAAAGTCGGCGATACGGTCTTCGTTCTCTGCGCGCAGCAGCGAGCAGGTGACATAGGCAAGGGTTCCGCCCTTGCGCACCAGTCGCGCCGTCGCCTCCAGTATTCCGCTCTGAGTCGCGATCAGATCTTCCAGATCTTTCGGCTCGAATTTCCACTTTGCATCGGGATTGCGCCGCCACGCACCGGACCCGGAACAGGGCACATCGAGCAAAACCAAATCGTAGGTCTGATCGCCGGAAACGGGATCAGTCGCAGCAAGCGTTACCTTTGCCCCTGCCCTTTCCGCGCGTTCCTGCAGGTTTTTCAAGCGGTTGGCGCTCTTGTCGAATGCGGTGATCCGCGCTGTGTCCGCGGTAGCGGATGCGATCGCAAGCGACTTTCCACCACCCCCTGCGCAGTAATCCAGAACAGACATCCCCGCCCGCAGCGGCAGTGCATTGACGACCGCCTGCGAGCCGGCATCCTGCAACTCCACCAAACCCTCGAGATACGCCCCCGACTGCGCAACCTTCCGTTCACCTTCGACGACGCGCAGCCCGTTTGGCGCTGCGCTCAGGAGTTCGGTTTGCACGCCGTCTTCCGCCAAACGCCCGACCGCCTGGCTGACGGAGGCTTTCAGCATGTTTACCCGCAAATCCACGGGAGCCCGATCGCGCAAGGCGGTCATTGTCCGCTCGAAATCCGCACCCAAGGCATCTTTCAATCGATCCACCAGCCAGTCCGGAACGTCGTAAATGAAATCCTGCTGACCATCCGCCGCGGCCACGGCCGCCTGCTCTTCGGGCGTCAGAACATCCGGAGCGTGTACCTGACCGGTAAATACGGCATCCGGATCTTGTCCGGAAGCGATCACCTGCCCCAAAAGCGTGCCGCGCCCGTCGGTCGCATTGGCCAGTGCCTGATAGTGATTCCTGGAACGCAGCACGTCAAACACGAGATCGCGCACAGCCGCGCGGTCCTTGGACCCCGCGTAGCGGTTGGAACGCGCCCAGTTGGTCAGGACTTTTTCCGCCGGCTCACCGGCAAAAATCAGATCGAGCAATCCGATCCCGGTCCCATAGCGCGCATCATGTCTCATGCGTTGCGGGGCATATCAGCTGGCCCGATAATTAGGGCTTTCGCGGGTGACCTGTACATCATGAACATGGCTCTCTTTCAGGCCGGCGCCCGAGATTTTCACGAACTTGCAGTTGTGCCGCATGGTTTCGATATCCTTGCTGCCGGTATAACCCATGGCTGCCCGCAGGCCACCGACCAACTGGTGCAGAACGTTGCTGGCTGCACCTTTGTAGTCGACCTGGCCCTCAATGCCCTCGGGCACCAGCTTGTCGCTGCTGGCCTCCTTCTGGAAATAGCGGTCGGCGGAGCCGCGCGCCATGGCGCCGACGGAGCCCATTCCGCGGAACGCCTTGAAGCTGCGACCCTGGTAGAGAATCACCTCGCCCGGGGCCTCGTCCGTCCCGGCCATCATCGATCCAATCATGGCGCAATGCGCGCCCGCTGCGATCGACTTGGCAAAGTCGCCGGAAAACTTGATACCGCCGTCGGCCACAACCGGCGTCCCGGTCTTGGAGCCTTCTTCGGCGCAATCCATGACAGCGGTCAGTTGCGGCACGCCGACACCGGCCACGATGCGCGTGGTGCAGATAGAGCCAGGTCCAATGCCCACCTTGACGGCATCCGCGCCCGCGCCGATCAGCGCCTTGGTCGCTTCGCCCGTCGCGACGTTACCAGCCAGAACCTGTACCGAATTCGACAGCGCCTTGACCCGTTCGACCGCGATGCCCACGCCTTCGGAATGGCCGTGCGCAGTATCGATCACAATCAGGTCCACACCAGCGTCGATCAGGGCCTGCGAGCGCTCGAAACCGGCGTCGCCGGTCGTCGTCGCGGCAGCCACCCGCAAACGGCCCAGGTCGTCCTTGCAGGCCGACGGGTTCAGAACCGCCTGCTCGATGTCCTTTATGGTCAGCAGACCGGCCAGCTTTTTGTCCGCGTCCAGTACCAGCAGCTTTTCGATCCTCCGCTCCTGCATCAGCAGCTTGGCCTCTTCCAGATCGGCTGGCTCGTGCAACACCGCCAGATTGTCCTTGGTCATCATGGCCGAAACCGGCGTCTTGTCGTCAGAGGCGAATCGCATGTCTCGGTTGGTCACGATACCAAGAACCCGTCCGGCATTGTCCACGACCGGAAAACCGGTGATGCGATAGCGTTCCTGAAGCTGTTTCGCGTCGGCAAGCGTCTGGTCCGGACGCAGGGTGACCGGGCTGTAGACCGTGCCGCTGACAAAGCGTTTGACGCGACGCACCTCTTCGGCCTGCTCCTCGATCGTCAAGTTGCGGTGGATTACACCAAGCCCCCCCGACTGCGCCATGGCAATGGCCATCCGGTATTCCGTGACGGTATCCATCGCCGAGCTTAGCAACGGGATATTCATCGCAATCGACTTGGTCACATGGGTGCGGGTGTCGGCCTCCGACGGCAGCACGCTGGACGCTCCCGGCACAAGCAAAACATCATCAAAGGTAAGGGCCTCACGAATCTCCATCGAGTCTCTCCAAGAGTGAACGCTGTTGGCACGTCCCTATCTCATGGGTTGAAGGAAAAGAAAAGCCGTCTGACAAGATAATGTGCAAAAAAGCCATATCGCTTCCAGATATAGAGAGCCATATTCAGGTTTCCGTTGAATTTCTCATGGGTTTTTCGCAACCTGACCCGAGTTGGGATTTCTGGTCACATGACACGACTATCGAGTGTTTTCACCTCCGCGCATCACCTAAGCCGCAGCCGCAGCACCAACAGGCGTGCGCAGGTGCAGGCATGAATGGTCTTTATCGCCTCGCTTTGCGGATTCTTACCGTTATGCTCATCATATTGCCGGTCGGCCTTTGGGTCTGGACGGCCATGTCCGTATCTCTGGTCTGTGCTCTCGATGAAAGCAGCAGTGCGTGCGCCGATCCTAATGCCGGGATGGATGCGCTCGGATTCCTGAAGCTGGCGATAGTCCCCTGGGCGCTCGCGGCGCTGTGCAGCAATATCGGCAAGCGTCTGGACCTGCGACTGAAAGAAGAAAGATGACGTGAGGAGCCGGGATCGTCTGACGCGGCTCGCAAAATTTTGTGAGTAAACCTTGCCGCAGGCATGATACCGTGAAAGCGCCGAACCAAGTCGGTTCGGATAGACGGAGAAGCAGCATGTCGGAAACGGACAAGGCGTTCACAGGGTCCATTCCAGAAGTCTACGACCGATTTCTGGTGCCGCTCATATTTGAAGAATTCGCTCTAATTCTCGCGCAGAGGACGGCCCGGACGCGACCTGCGCGGGTTCTGGAAACCGCTGCCGGCAGCGGCGTCGTCACCCGCGCCCTGCTCCCGCTTCTGGACGCCGATGCACATTACACCGTCAGCGACCTGAACCAGCCAATGCTCGACCGGGCCGCGAGCCAACAGGCGCATGATGACCGTGTTCTTTGGCAACAGGCCGACGCGTTGGACCTGCCGTTCCCAGAGAACAGCATGGACGCCGTATGTTGCCAGTTCGGCGTGATGTTTTTCCCCGACAAGATCGCCGGATACAAGGAAGTCCTTCGAGTGCTTCGGCCGGGCGGGCGATATCATTTCAATGTCTGGGACAGAATTGCGGACAATGAATTCGCCGACTGCGTGACAGAGGCGCTCGCCGCTCTTTATCCCGATGACCCGCCCCGTTTTCTGGCCCGCACGCCGCACGGCTACCACGACATAGATGAAATCGCAGCCGAACTGCGCGCGGCCGGGTTTTCAGATATAGAGGTCGATACAAAATCAGCGGCTTCGGTGGCGCAGGATGCCCGCGACCCGGCTATAGCCTATTGTCAGGGCACTCCGCTGCGGAGCGAAATAGAGGCCCGAGACCCGGAAGGACTGCAAAGGGCCACCGGCGTGGCGGCTCAAGCCATTGCCGACCGGTTCGGACACGCGCCGGTTTCAGGAAAAATTCAGGGGCACATCTTTACTGCGATCGCCTGAACCACCTTCCCGACGCGCCGTCAGCCGCGGAACCCTGTTGCAACCACGAATTTCTCGGAACTGTCCGACCGGCTGCTGTCGGGTTTCACGTTCGAGACCTTGGTGAATTTCTGTTTCAGAAGCTTCTGCAAGTCGCCCTCGGCGCCGCCCGCCAGCGTTTTGGCCACGAAGGTTCCGCCTTCTGAGAGAACCTCAAAGGCGAAATGGGCCGCCGCCTCGCACAACGCCATGATGCGCAGGTGGTCAGTCTGCTTGTGCCCTGAAGAGGCCGCCGCCATATCCGACATGACGACATCGGCCTGACCGCCCAGCCATTCCTTTACCTTTTCGTCAGCACCTTCTTCCATGAAATCGAGAACGTGGATTTCCGCGCCGGGGATCGGATCGACCTCTTGCAGGTCGATGCCCAGAACTGTGCCGACCTTCTTGCCCTGCTTCTCGCCCAGAGCGTTCACCCGTTTCACGGCGATCTGGCACCAGCCGCCCGGCGCGCAGCCCAGGTCGACCACGCGCGCACCCGGCACCAGAAACCGGAATTTGTCATCAAGATCGCGGATCTTGTAGGCGGCACGGCCGCGATAGCCGTCTTTCTTGGCCTGCTGCACGTACGGGTCGTTCAACTGCCGCTCCAGCCAGCGTGTCGAAGACGACCGCCGGCCTTTCGCGGTCTTGACGCGAACCTTCAAATCGCGCTGACCGCGACCTGAACTCTTTTTCATTTCAACCATTTGAGTACTATTCCTGCAATACGCCTGCTTCGGCCATTTGGGAATATAGCATGCCTTCACGCAAACCGCGATCCGCAACCGTCAGTTTTTCCGTCGGCCATACGCGCAGGATGGATTGCAGGATCGCAGACCCCGCCATGATCAGCTCCCAGCGTTCTTTTCCGACGCAGGGATCATTCAGACGCCCCTTCGGTCCAAGCCGCAGATAGCGGTCGACCACAGCGCTGATCTCGGTCGAGGACATGTTCAATCCGTCCACGAGGTCGCGCTGATATCTTTTCAGGCCCAGATGCGACGCCGCAACCGTGGTGATCGTGCCGGATGTGCCGATAATCTGAAATGTCTCGGGCTTTGGAAGCTCACTGTCCATAAGTCCCGGCACGAGATCCCAGATCATCTCTTCGAAATGGCAGGACATAAGCGCATAGTGTCCTGCATCGTCCTCTATATCGGAAAACATGCCGTTCAGCGTCGAAACGCCAATCGGGACCGAAATCCAGTCGGTTACACGAACGCGGTTGTCGGCGCCATTCGAGAACCCGTTGGCCGAACCAAATCGCAGCGCCTTGATCGCACTGCGGCGGTGCTCCGGCGGCACGGCGGACAGATCGATACGCACCAGTTCGGTGGAACCTCCCCCGATGTCGACGATCAGTAATTGTTCGGACTTGCCCGACACATGCGGCGCACAGCCGATCACGGCAAGGCGGGCCTCTTCCTCGGGATCGATAATCTCCAGGTTCAGACCGGTTTCCTTACGCACCAGATCCAGAAACCAGCCGGAATTTCGCGCCTGACGGCAAGCCGCTGTCGTAACCAGCCGCGCCGCCTCGACCTTGTTCTTCTTGATCTTGGCTTTGCAGATTTTCAGCGCCTCAAGCGTCCTGCGAACGGCTTCGCGCGACAGCCGGCCCGAGCTTTCCAGTCCTCGCCCCAGAAAAACAGCTTTTGAGAAAGCGTCGACCACCTCGAACTCGCCACCCTTGGGCCGCGCGATCAGCATCCGGCAACTGTTCGTGCCCAGATCGAGCGCGGCGAACAGGCCGCTGCCGCCGTTCGGGCGACGTGCCTTCACCGCTATTGCGCTGTGGGAGTTGCCTCCCAGACCTGTCTCTTGGTTCGTCATTTTGGTTTCTGTCCCGATACCGGATCAAGCTTACGAACGGTTCGGACATTTTACAAGCGGCGTGATCGAAGGCCGCAAACGTCCATCGTGTCGCAATGCGGTGAAAGCATGTCGAAAATCTGCGCAAGCCGCGCTAACTATGCGACTAGTGTCCACCCAATCGAAAGGTTTGAAAATGCCGGAAGTGACCATCGTCTACTGGAGAGATATTCCCGCTCAGGTCATCGTCGGCAAAGGCCGGCGGGGATCGAAGGCGCCGTTACCGGAAAGGTTCGAACAGGCCATCGACCGCTGCGCCATGAAGATCGGCGCAGAGGGCACCGATGCCTACCTCGCGGAATGGCGCAAGGCCGATCCTTACACGGTGGAGGGCGACCCCGACGCGTTGGCAAAGGCAGAGGCAGACCGGATCGACAAGGAATACGACAAGGCCAGAATTCTGGCCCTTATTGAAAACGACGGCTGGGCATAGCCCGCCCTTATCAAGGTAAACGCCATGGCGCTTTTGCAGTTCAAACGGAAAGACCCGGTTTCTCACGAGACATACAACCCGACTCTGGAGGCCTTCCTGCAGGGCTACTCGATTGAGGTCATGCCCCACACTTCTGCAAAGGTCGAAAACTTCAGCGAAATCCTGCCAAAAGGTACGCGCGTCTACATCGCCCATATCGCGGGAACGCCGATCGGCGACATGGTGGCGACTGCCCGGCGCATCCGCGCCGAAGGCTATGACGTCATGCCGCATTTTCCGGCGCGCATCATTCAGGACAAAGCCACTCTGGCCGACTGGATCGCCCGCTATCAGGGCGAGGCGGATGTTAAGCAGGGGCTTATTCTGGCTGGTGGCGTCGATACTCCGGCCGGCGATTTCGACTCTTCGATGCAACTGCTGGAAACCGGACTGTTCGACAAGGCCGGTTTCAAGCGGCTGCACGTCGCCGGTCATCCCGAAGGCAACCGCGACATCGACGCATCCGGCACGAAACACGTCGATGCGGCACTGGGCTGGAAACAGGCTTTCGCCAACCGCACGGATGCCGAGATGGCGCTCGCGACCCAGTTCTGTTTCGAGGCGGCCCCGGTCATAAAATGGGTCGACCGTCTGGCCGAGATGCGCATCGACCTTCCGGTACACATCGGCATTTCCGGACCCGCAAAGCTGCAAACCCTGATCAAATTCGCCATGGCCTGCGGCGTTGGTCCCTCGGTCCGCGTCTTGCAAAAACGCGCCAAGGATGTCACCAAGCTGTTGCTGCCGTTCGAGCCGACGCAGGTCCTGACCGATCTGGCCAACCACAAGGCAAAAAACCCGGAATTCAACATCGCGCAGGTGCATTTCTTCCCTCTGGGCGGCATCAAGACAAACACAAATTGGGCCATGACTCACGGTGGCGAGTCTGCTAAGCCCGCCTCTGAAACTTAAGGAACGGAAAACATGACCCGCACGATCGTCGAATCCAAAACAAAAACCGCAATTATCGGTTTCGACCAACCGTTTTGCGTCATCGGTGAGCGCATCAACCCGACCGGTCGCAAAGTCCTTGCCGCCCAGTTGGAAGCAGGCGATTTTTCGACCGTAGAGAAAGACGCCGTCGCACAGGTGGAAGCAGGCGCGACGATGCTGGATATCAATGCCGGCGTTGTCTACAACTCCAACCCGAACCCGAACGAGACAGAACCACCGCTGATGCGCAAGGTGCTGGAAATGGTTCAGGCTCTGGTGGACGTTCCGCTGTGTATCGACAGCTCGGTTCCCGCCGCGCTGAAAGCCGGCCTCGAGGCCTGTGAAGGCCGCCCGCTGCTGAACTCCGTGACCGGCGAAGAGGAACGGCTGGAGATGGTTCTGCCGCTGGTCAAGAAATACAACGTTCCCGTGGTGGCGATCTCCAACGACGACACCGGTATTTCCGAAGACCCCGACGTGCGGTTCGAGGTCGCCAAGAAAATCGTCCAGCGCGCCGCCGACTTCGGCATTCCGGCGCATGACATCGTCGTTGACCCGCTGGTGATGCCTGTCGGTGCCATGGGCACCGCCGGCCTGCAGGTCTTTGCCCTTGTCCGCCGCCTGCGCGAGGAACTGGGCGTCAACACGACCTGTGGCGCATCCAACATCAGCTTTGGCCTGCCGAACCGTCATGGCATCAACAACGCCTTCCTGCCGATGGCCATCGCTGCCGGCATGACCAGCGCGATCATGAACCCCGTCGCACTGCCCGTCGGCCCGAAAAAACTTGAGGAGAAGCGTGCCGAGCTCGCAGCCGCCGGTATCATCGTTCCGGACGATATCGATCCGGAACTCTTGGCGGAGATCACGGGTCTGGGGTCCACCAAGTCACGTCCCGGCAAGGAAATGGAGGCAATCCGCGCCGCCAACTTCCTGACCGACAACGACCCTCACGGCGCAGAGTGGATCAAGTTCAACAAGACCGTCCTGAAAGCGGGCGAACGCGAAGCCGGAGCGCGCGGCCGCCGGGAAGGCCGCCGCCGGAGGGGTTAAATCCTTCCATTCATCATCAATTCAACTTTAACGGCCTGATCTCTGACATGCGAGATCAGGCCGCTTTGTTTTGAAGTTCAACTATGCTTTTATGCGTTATGAGCAAAGAGCAAAACCCTGCCCCTGTTCCGATTTCCATCCTGCGCACCCTGAGCCGTCTTGCGGTCATTCTGGTGATCGTGATCGTGGTGCACCTTTTGCTGAACTGGCTGCTGGACCTGTCCCACCGCACGCAGACCAGGAACGTCATGTTCGGCGTTATCTTCGTGATGCTGCTGGCCTACGTCATCCTGATTGCGATCCCCTTCGTGCCGGGGATCGAGATTGGCCTGTCGCTAATCTTTATGCGCGGCGACGACGTGGTCGTCTTGGTCTACGTCGCCACCATTCTGGGCTTGATGCTGGCGTTTCTTGCGGGTCGCTATACGAAATACAGCTATCTGCGGAGGGTCTTTCTCGATTTGCGGCTGACAAAAGCGAGCGAACTCCTCGAAAAGGTCCAGCCGCTGAGCAGGCAGCGGCGTCTCGAGTTGCTGCGCGGACGACTGCCGGCATTCCTGCGCCCGTTCCTTGTAGACTACCGCTATCTCGCTGTGGCTGTTTTGATTAACATTCCCGGAAATGCCTTGATCGGCGGCGGCGGCGGCATTCTAATGGTCGCGGGCCTCAGCCGGCTTTTTTCGATACCGGCGATGCTGATAACTCTGATGCTGGCCGTATCACCGGTGCCTTTGATGGTGCTGCTGTTTGATTTTGAATTAATGCCATAATGAACAGGAAAAAATGAACTCTTCCTATGAAATCCCCAAGGCGACGTGTATCGGCCACGTGCACCTCAAGGTCGCCGACATAGATCGGTCTCTGGCGTTCTATCAGGGCGTTCTGGGGTTTGAGTTGGTCCACCGAATGCCGGAAGCCGCCTTCATCTCGGCTGGCGGATATCATCACCATATCGCTTTGAACACATGGCAGTCCAAAGACGCTCCGCCACCGCCGGAAAACACGACAGGCCTGTTTCATCTGGCCATCCTGTACCCGACCCGTGTGGATCTGGCGAACGCGCTTCAACGGGTGCTGGATCATGGCATGAAGCTGACCGGCGCATCGGATCACGGCGTCAGCGAGGCGCTGTATTTACGCGATCCGGACGACAATGGCGTGGAGCTATACAGGGATCGCCCCAGATCGGAATGGCCGAAGGACTCGAATGGAGAACTTATCTTTACGACCAAGCCCCTAAAAGTTGACGACCTGTTGGCGGAACGATGGTAAAAGCGGGCGGCGGTCAGGGCCGCCCGCGACTTGCCGCATGAGACTAGTTCACACCGTTTGACGTAAACAGATAGTCATCGCCATCGGCAGCGCTGTGGCAGGCAATGCAGCCGGTATCGGCACCCTTCGCGACACGTCCGGCGAGTTGCATACCGGTTGGCGTCTTGTCCAGCGTACCGTCCGGAAGGTATTTCGCCCAGAACCAGTTCTGGTTGTCCGTGTCATATCCGTCCTCACGCTTGAACATAACGGTCACGGCCGCAAGGTGCGTGCCCGGATCCATCAGAACGTCATCGGCCATAACGCCTTCCGGTCCATAGTTGCGCTTGACCACCAGTTGTCCCGTATGACCGTTCACGGTTGCAGTCGTGTAGAAGGTCTCAAGCATCATGCCGTGCGGCGGGCCGCCTTCGTAAGGCACCGACCGGATGGCTCCGTCGCCGGCCAGTTTTTCAGCCTTCATCAAATCCCAAAGCAATTTGGCGTATTCGGTTTCCGCATCCGTTCCGAACGGCGCATCCTGTGCGGCTACTCCAATGGCGCTCAGTCCCATGGCCAGACCTGTGGCGCTACCCAATAACATTTTACGCATAATCCCCTCCTTGTGGCTTTTATATAATACAATATTTCCAGCCCGAAGGCTGTGTTACGATAAACTCAATTCCGGAAAATCGGCTTCAATTCGGAGTCAATAATTCGTGAATGGCTGTTGAGGCGCATTCATGCTGTACTCAGAAGGCAACCCGAAACTAACAGGAGCCTGAAAATGAGACGCTTCTCGTCCATCGTCGCCGTTTCGATCTGCATTTTCGAACTGTCCTCCGTGACGCATGCACAGGATATCGAGGCGGGCGAAAAGGTTTTCCGCAAATGCGCCGCCTGTCACAAAGTTGGTGAAGGGGCAACCAACGGGTTCGGACCGGTTCTCAACGATGTTTTCGGCAGGGTCGCAGGCACTTACGAGGGCTTTGGCTATTCCGGCACGCTCCGCGAAGCCGGTGAGGCAGGTCTGATATGGGACACAGACAACCTGAGCGACTATATCGCGGGCCCCAAGGAGTTCCTTAAAACCTATGTCGACAATCCGCGACCCAGAATGGTGTTCAACCTAAGGGACGAACAGGATCGAAAGGACGTGATCGCCTATCTTCAACAATTCTCGCAGCCGGAATCAGACGAGGCAGCTCTTTTCCCTCTGGAGGAAAGTGTTTGCGTAAGAAACGCCTCCTCACACACCCATTTCTTTGCCGCCGAGGGCAAGGGAATAGAACGCAGGACAGCTACTCTCGCCCCCGGTGGGGTCTTGTGCGCGAAAGCGCAGGGCGCAGGCTGGTCTGGAGTGGTCAGCGTCTATGAGGCCGATACCGGCTTTGAGGGCTGCTCACGTCTGGTCAGGACCGGAACACTGGAAGAAATGCGCGCCTACGTCGATTTCGACCGCTGTGCGTGGAGCTCGAACAGCCGCGGCTAGACAAACTTTTCCGGAAACACTCTTTTTTGGCGCAACCATTGCGGATAATGCCGCGATAAGGCTTTTTATTTCTGAATTCGGCCCTATTCTCCGCAGTCAGTGAATTGCATTCAGGGCGCGCGCATGACTTCGGAAGACACCCATCTGGTCATCTTTACACCTTCGGGCAAGCGGGGACGGTTTCCGACCGGCACTCCGGTGTTGACGGCTGCGCGCCAACTCGGCGTCGATCTGGATTCGGTCTGCGGCGGGCGCGGTATCTGTTCGCGCTGCCAGATCACGCCGTCGTTCGGCGAATTCCCGAAACATGGCGTTTTGGTGAAACCCGATGCCCTTTCGGAATGGAACAAGGTCGAGGAACGGTACAAATCCAAACGCGGTTTGACCGAGGGCCGCAGGCTCGGCTGTCAGGCGACGATACAAGGTGACGTGGTGATCGACGTGCCGCCTGAAAGCCAGGTCCACCGCCAGGTGGTGCGCAAACGCGCCGAGGCCCGCGACATCGTCCTGAACACATCGACCAAGCTCTATTATGTCGAGGTCGAGCAGCCCGATATGCACGAGCCCTCAGGCGATCTGGAGAGGCTGTGCAAGGCGCTTGAGGAACAATGGAAGATCAATAACCTGCACGCCGATCTTAACCTTCTTTCTCACCTGCAGAAAACCCTGCGCAAAGGCGATTGGAAGGTCACCTGCGCCATTCACTCCGGCAGCGGGTTGCGCCCGCCCAGCATCATGCATGTCTGGCCCGGCTATTACGACGGATCGATCTATGGACTTGCTGTCGATCTGGGCTCGACGACCATCGCGGCGCATCTGTGCGACCTGCAGTCGGGCGAGGTTCTGGCCTCTTCGGGCATTATGAACCCGCAGATCCGCTTCGGCGAGGATCTTATGAGCCGCGTATCCTATTCGATGATGAACCCCGGCGGCGCTGCGGAAATGACCCGCGTCGTGCGCGAAGCCATGAACGCGCTGTTCACACAGGTCGCCGACGAGGCGGGCATCGAGAAGCACATGATCGTGGACACGGTTTTCGTCTGCAATCCGGTCATGCACCACCTGTTTATCGGCGTCGATCCCTATGAACTCGGTCAGGCGCCGTTCGCGCTGGCCACCTCGAATTCCCTGTCACTGGAAGCAAAAGACCTCGATCTGGACCTGCATCCGCTGGCGCGGACCTATATCCTGCCTTGCATCGCGGGCCATGTCGGCGCGGACGCGGCAGCGGTCGCGCTGTCAGAGGCTCCGAACCTGTCCGAAGACCTTGTGCTGATCGTGGACGTCGGAACCAACGCGGAAATCATTCTCGGCAACAAGGAAAAGGTGCTGGCCTGTTCGTCCCCCACCGGCCCCGCTTTCGAGGGTGCTCAAATCTCCAGCGGCCAGCGGGCCGCGCCGGGCGCGATCGAGCGGGTCGAGATAGATCCGGTCACCAAGGACCCGCGCTTCAAGGTAATCGGCTGCGACCTGTGGTCGACAGAGGACGGCTTTACCGAGGCTGTCGGCCCGGGCGGCATCACAGGCATTTGCGGGTCGGGCATCATCGAACTGGTGGCGGAAATGCGGCTGGCGGGGATCGTGGACGGCCCGGGCCTGATCGGATCGCCAGACCAGACAGGCACGGACCGCTGTTTTCTGGACGGGCGGACCTATTCCTATCTGGTCTGGGACGGCACCGAGGCCGGAGGGCCGAAGATCACCGTGACCAACCGCGACATCCGAGAGATCCAAATGGCAAAGGCGGCGCTCTATTCCGGCGCGCGGCTGCTGATGGACAAGTTCGGGGTCGAGACCGTGGACCGCATCGTGCTGGCCGGCGCGTTCGGCGCGCATATCTCGCCGAAACACGCCATGGTGCTGGGCATGATCCCGGACTGCAAGCTGGAGAAGGTAACCTCGGCCGGAAACGCCGCCGGAACCGGCGCGCGCATCGCCCTGCTGAACACCGACGCGCGGCGCGAAATCGAGCGTGTGGTGACCGAAATCCACAAGGTCGAAACCGCCATCGAGCCGCGCTTTCAGGAGCATTTCGTCAACGCTTCGAACATCCCGAATTCGGTCGAGAAATTCCCGATCCTCGGGACTATCGTCACCCTTCCGGACGTCAATTTCAACACCGGCGGCGACCGCGAAGGCGGGGCCGAGGGCGGCGGACGGCGCAGGCGCCGGCGGGGCTAAACCCCCTCAACTATCGCTTGATATTGCTGCGGATTTGGTGCTACCTGCGGCGCTGTGCGGGTATGGTGAAAAGGTATCACGAAAGCTTCCCAAGCTTCAGTTACGGGTTCAATTCCCGTTACCCGCTCCAAATATTTGGGTGTCCGCTTTTCAATACTTCCAAGCCTTAGTTTTTAGGCGTCCCTGAGACACGTAATGGGGCCTGTTGACTAAGTTCAGGATTAGGGCCGTTGCTGCGGTCCTAAATTGTCCAGAAGATGGCACTCTAATCTCTCCCAACTTCTCACTGTCGTAATCGCCTGCCTTGAAACGGAGCGTCTTACAGCGGTCTATGGTGCTTTGAATTTCAAACGACACGTGAATGCCGTGAGCAAACTCGTTCCGGATGCGTCGAATCTGGTTCAAGTCATGAAGCTCATCTTCGTTGATTAGGCCCAATGCGTAGCAGGAAGTAATGCGTGCACTGAACGTTCCCAATGGGGCATTACCGCCTTCGACCAATGATACGACAGACTTCTCCTCTATGAAATATGCGAGGAGCGTCTGTTTCAATTGTTCTTCAAGGTAGCCAGTCGAAATTAGCACTGCGCCTCGGTCGCTTTCCTTATTGAGCATGTCAATAAAAGCGGTGAACTCTTTTAAGTGCAGGTGCGTTTCATGAAATGGCTTCTGCGTCACAAATTGCCTCCTGTCCTTGCGTAGACTGTGCAATGGTTCACGAGAAACTCTGCTACGATTTCCAAGCTACTGAGGGTCTCTTCATAAAACCCTATTTCACCCCACCAAATACCCCAACAACCCTTTCGTAGACCCATCCTTCCCGGACGCATCGCCCCTG
>JBFFQS010000026.1:0-18581 GCA_041573315.1 Amylibacter sp.
CGGGTCAGGTCCACGATGTGGCTGCGCACCTCTCCGTCTTTCCACGGGTTCAGGTCGTGCTTGCGGTCAAGGCCATAGGCGGACGTGTCCTGCGATATGACCAGCAGTTCGCGGACCCCCGCCTGCACCAGCTTTTCCGCCTCTCGCAGCACGGCATGGGCCGGACGGCTGTTCAGTTTGCCGCGCATGTCGGGGATGATGCAGAACTTGCACTTGTGGTTGCAGCCCTCGGAGATCTTTAGATAACTATAGTGGCGCGGGGTCAGCGACACTCCGGTCGCGGGCAGCAGGTCGATGAACGGATCGGGCGACGGCGGCACCGCGCCATGCACCGCGTCCAGCACCTGCTCGTACTGGTGCGGTCCGGTGACGGCCAGAACCGTGGGATGCGTGCCGCGGATATAGTCCTCTTCCGCGCCGAGGCAGCCGGTGACGATGACGCGGCCGTTCTCGGTCAGCGCCTCGCCGATTGCGTCGAGGCTCTCGGCCTTGGCGGAATCCAGAAACCCGCAGGTGTTGACGATCACCGCGTCCGCGCCCTGATAGTCGGGCGAGATTGCATAACCCTCGGCCCTGAGCCGTGTCAGGATACGCTCGCTGTCGACCAGCGCCTTGGGGCAGCCGAGGCTGACCATGCCGATCTTGGGCTGGCCGTCGCGCGGGGCGTCGGTGATGCGCGCCTTCGGCGCGAGGTCGGGGCGGAGGTTAGGTGGGTTCTGTGCCATTGCGCAGCCATATAAGCATTGCCGGGGTTCTGACAAGCGGATTGCGCGGCGGATTCTGTCGGGAAAGGGCGGAAATAGCGCCTGACAACGGCTCGCGCCTGTTCTAAACATCGGCAAAACACGGAGAGATCATGGCGATACTGCTGGGCGTAGATACGGGCGGAACCTATACCGACGCGGTGCTGGTCGAGGACGACACACGGGTGATCGCCTCGGCCAAGGCGCTCACCACCAAGGGCGACCTGTCGGTCGGTATCGGCAACGCCGTGGATGCGGTGCTGCGCGATGCAGGTGTGTCGGGCGATGCGATCGCGATGGTGTCGCTGTCCACGACGCTGGCCACCAACGCTCTGGTCGAGGGGCAGGGGCGGCGCATCGCGCTGGTCTTTATCGGTTTTTCCGAGCGGGACATCGGGCGGCAGGGGCTGGAAGAGACCCTGCGCGGCGATCCGGTGATCGTGCTGGCGGGCGGGCACAGCCACTCGGGCAGCGAGGCCGCGCCGCTGGATCAGGAGGGTCTGCGCACGGCGCTGGCGGAACACGGGGACCATGTGTCCGGTTTTGCCGTCGCGGGCCAGTTCGCGACCCGCAATCCGGCGCACGAGGTGGCGGCGCGGGACATGATCCGCGAGGTGACGGGCAAGCCGGTGTCCTGTTCGCATGAACTCAGCGCCAAGCTGGGCGGGCCGAAGCGCGCCATGACGGCGGTGCTGAACGCCCGGCTGATCGGCATGATCGACCACCTGATCACCGCCAGCGAAGACCTGATCCGGTCGCGGGGCATCAAGGCTCCGCTGATGGTGGTGCGTGGCGACGGCGCGCTGATCAGCGCCGAGCAGGCCCGCGAGCGCCCGATCGAGACCATCCTGTCCGGCCCCGCCGCCAGCATCGTCGGCGCGCGCTGGCTGACCGGCGAGGACGATGCGCTGGTGTCCGACATCGGCGGTACGACGACGGATGTGGCGCTGCTGCGCGGCGGCAAGCCGCAGATCGATCCGGAGGGTGCGAAAGTCGGACAGTATCGCACGATGGTCGAGGCCGTGGCGATGCGGACCGCAGGCCTCGGTGGCGACAGCGAGGTGCATCTGGCGCAAGAGGGGCTGGCGGGGCGTTTGACGTTGGGCCCGCGGCGGGTGCTGCCGATATCGCTGCTGGCGGTGGACTGGCCGGATCTGGTGCATCGCAGTCTGGAAAAATCGCTGCAATCCAGCGTCGTCGGCGCACTGGATGGCCGTTTTGTTCTGGCCACCGTCGGGCCGGAACGCAATGCCGCCGGGCTTTCCGCACGCGAGGAAAAGCTGCTGCACGCCATCGGCGACAGGGCGCAGGCGCTGGGCGATGTTCTGGGCAGTCGTCTGGAGCTGGTGGCGTTGGAACGGCTGGTGTCGCGCGGACTGGTGATGATGGCGGGGATAACGCCGTCGGACGCAGCCCATGTTCTGGGCATGGTAAAGGCATGGGACATCGCGGCGGCGCGTTCCGCGCTGAGCCTTTTCGCGCTGCAACGCACCGGTGCCGGACAGGTTTTGGCGGGCTCCGCCGAGGCGCTGGCGAAGATGATCGTCGATCAGTTGACCGAACAGAGCGCGGAAACCCTGCTGGAGGCCGCCTTTGCCGAAGAGGCCCATGATTTCGGCCTGTCGCCGACGCAACTGGCGCGGCATGCGCTGACCAAGGCGGGGCTTGGCGGACACCGTGGCGTCCTCAAGCTCGATGCCGGTCTGAACCTGCCGCTGATTGGTCTGGGGGCTTCGGCGCAGGCCTATTACCCGGCTGTTGGCGCGCGGCTGTCGGCTCAGACGATCCTGCCGGAATTCGGCGGTGTCGCCAATGCCATCGGCGCGGTCGTCGGCCGGATTACGATGCGGGCACAGGCCCAGATTACCAGCCCGGAGCCGGGGCGCTACCGTGTGCATCACGAAGGCCACCCGAAGGAATACGGTGAAGAGGCACAGGCGATTGCAGCGCTGGAGCGCACGCTCGGCGACGCGGCGCGCGCGGCGGCCGAACGGGCGGGAGCGCAGGGTATACATTTGGATTTCAGCCACGACATCAAACGGGCGACCGTCGAGGGGCGCGATGTCTTTGTCGAGGCGATGATCACCGCCACTGCGAGCGGCCGGCCTAGGATTGCCGCAGAATGACCGGCATTACGACGATAGGCTTCGACGCCGACGATACGCTGTGGCACTGCGAGCAGGTTTTCAAGGATACGCAGGAGTGGCTGGTCGAATTGCTGGCCGAGTACGTAGAGGGCGGCCATCTGGCAGAGCGCCTGTTAGAGGCGGAGCGGCGCAACATCAACCACTACGGCTACGGCGCGAAGTCTTTCACCTTTTCGATGATGGAGACAGCGATGGACGTCACGGCCGACCGGGTTCCGGCCAGCGTGCTGCGCAAGATCATGGAGGCTGGCCGAGATATGCTGACCCATCCCGTCGAACTGTTGCCCGAAGTGGAAAAGACCGTGAAGGGCCTGAGCCTCGATTACAAGATCGTCCTGATTACCAAGGGCGATCTGTTCGATCAGGAGCGTAAGCTGGCGCAGTCGGGCCTCGGCGATTACTTTGACGCGGTCGAAATCGTCAGTGAGAAGGACACGCAGACCTATCGCACGGTCTTTGCCCGCCACGGCGACGGCGCGGCGCGGGCGGTGATGGTCGGCAACTCGCTGAAATCCGACATCGTTCCCGCCATCGAGGCCGGAAGCTGGGCCATTCATGTGCCGCACGACGTCGAATGGGAACTGGAATACGCCGAGGCGCCGACCGGTTCGGATCGGTTCCGGACCGCGGAAACCCTGTCCGGGGCGGCGGAGTTTATTCGGAGCTTGTCTTAGTCTCGGCTTGGCGCTGTTCCTCTTCCTCTTTCACGTCCTGCTCGACGATCTGGGCGAGGTTGGCGAGAAAACCGGTGTGGAACTCACTGTTGATCGCGCGGGCGCGCTCTACATAGGCGGTGTTTTCCTGGATCGGGATGTCCGGCTTCCAGAGTTCGGCCAGTTCGCGCACCGCGCCGCTGTCTGCTTTGACAAAGGCTTCGGCGGCGTTTTCGACGTCAAAGCTGTTCCATCCCATGGCGGCCAGCAGGTATTTCGAGGCGCGAACCGAGCTGTCGAAAGTCTCTCGCACGATGTCCGTGGCCCCGGCGCGATAGAGTTCGTATACTTGGGTGCGGTCATAGGCGCGCACGATGATGTGCAGGTCGGGCCGCTCGCGCCGCGCGTGTTTGACCAGCGTCAGTGCCGCCTTGGGCTGGTCCACGGCGATGACCAGAACCTTGGCCTTGGCGAGACCTGCGGCGTGCAGCAGTTCCGGCCGTGTCGGGTCGCCGAAATAGCCTTTGACGCCGAATTTCCGCATCTGCTCGATCTGGTCGATATGGTGGTCGATGACGACTGTCTTGATCCCTGCGGCCAGCGCCATGCGGTTGATGATCTGGCCAAAACGCCCGATACCGACAATGATGACGGTGCCCTGTTCGTCGATCGTGTCATCGGCGCGCTTGGGGCCCTCGACCTCGCCCAGAAGGCGCAATTTCTCGTAGAGGATAAACAACAGCGGCGTCAGCATCATCGACAGGGCCACGATCAGGGCCAGAATTTCAGAAATATCGGCCGGAATGACATTGTTCTGGACCGTGGTGGTCAGCATCACAAAGCCGAATTCGCCGGCCTGCGCGAGGCTGAGCGTGAAAAGCCACCTGTCGCGGCCGCGCAGCCGGAAAATCACGGCCAGAGCGAACAGCACCAACCCCTTGATCAGCATTACGCCCAACGTCAGGCCAATGACGGTGAAAAAGTTTCCGGTCAGAACGGCGAAGTTGATCCCGGCGCCAACGGTTATGAAAAACAAGCCGAGCAACAGGCCCTTGAACGGTTCGATGTTGGACTCCAACTCGTGCCGGAACTCCGAGTTCGCCAGAACCACGCCGGCCAGAAAGGTGCCCAGCGCGGCGGACAGGCCGACCAGTGTCATCAGCAGGGCAATGCCGACGACCAGCAGCAGGGCTATGGCGGTGAACATTTCCTGAAGGCGTGACTGGGCGATATAGCGAAACACGGGCCGCGCGACATAAGTGCCGATCAGGATCACCGCGATAACCGCGCCGATGGTCACCAGCGTGACGCCCCAGTTCGGCAGGCCCTCCACAAGGCTCATCGAACTGCCGTGATCCAGCGCGTGGCTTTCTTCGTTGTGCAGCCCGCCGAGCGAAAGCAGCGGGATAAACGCCAGCATCGGGATCACCGCGATATCCTGCGATAGCAGAACCGAAAATGCGGATCGCCCGCCGCCGGTCGGCATCAGGTTCTTTTCGTTCAGGGTCTGTACGACGATCGCGGTGGAGGACAGCGCGAAAGTCAGACCGACGGCGAGGCTGACCGACGTCGGCTGGTTCAGCGCGATCCCGGCGGCCATGATCGCGCCGGCCGTCAGCACGATCTGCAATCCGCCAAGGCCCACAAGCCGCGCCCGCATTTCCCACAGGGATCTGGGTTCCAGCTCCAGCCCGACGATGAACAGCATCATGACCACGCCGAACTCTGCGAAATGCTGCAGATCGCGCATTTCCGAACCGACCACACCCAGAACCGGACCGATGATAACCCCTGCGATCAGGTAGCCCAGCACCGAACCGAGCCCGAGCCGCTTGGCCACCGGCACCGCGATGACGGCGGCGGCGAGGTAGGTCGTTGCTTGCAGCAGGAAGCTTTCCATCGTGTCGCGGTCCCTTCAGACAGGCGGGCGGCCCGTCAGCTTTTGTTCAGTCAGGCCGATATACCTCTCGGCGCGCGCCGCGCGATGCCGGACGGCGGTACCTGATCGTGGACCAATCTTTTCCGTGCCGCAAGACCAGAACGCCAGAGTTTTTAAGGATGGCCTGCCGTGCACTGAAACTGTCCGTCTTTTGGCCGAGGGCGGCCGACCTTGTCTAGGGGCCGCCCGCTTTCGCCGGAGTGCCCCGCCAGAGGACTTCCACCGCCGCCGCTGAAGTGATCAGCAGGGTACCGACGAGTTCCCGCATGCCGAAAACCTCGTTTGCGAACAGCGCGGCGGACAAGACGCCGATAACGACCTCGCTCATCAGCAGCAGCCCGGCCCGGCCCGGCGTGAGGATCGTGGCCGGCCACAGCGTCAGGAAAAGGGTCGGCGCGAAATACAGGGCGAACAGGAATGCATAGGGCAGGGCGTCCAGAAATATACCAACCGGCAGTGCGCCGCCCAGTTGACTGCCCCCGAAAATCAGCAGCAGGACGGAAACCACCGCGCCGCCGCTGACAAAGGCCAGCATTTGGTCTTGCGCCGCTATGTTGCCCATCTGGTAGAGTTTGAGCGATGCGAAGGCCCAAAGCACGCCGGCCAGCAACGCCAGCCAGTCGCCGCCATTGCGCGGCAGCGGCCAGCCGTTGCCCAGCCCCAGAATAACCAGCAGACCGGCCAGACCGAGCAGGATGGCGCAGACGCGCCCGGGGCCCGGCCTCTCGCCCAAAACGGCGATCCCCAGTATCGTGCCCCAGACCGGCGTCAGGTAGAACAGCAGCAGGGAACGGACCACCTCGGTCATCAGCAGGCTTACTGTGTAGAACGTAAAGGCCGAACCGGACAGCAGCCCGATCACAGCCAGCTGGCGCCAGCGGGCGGCGATGAGCTTGCGCCGCTTTACGGCAATCGGCAGCATCAGCATAAGCGTGAACAAATAGATCAGCGCCGGCGGCCACATGCCCCAGAGGCCGATGTCAGCCATCTCGCGGACCGGCCACCACATAAGCCCCCAAAGCGCGCCACCCAGCAGGATACCGAAGCTGGCGTAGGTCGGAGACTTAAAAACCCCGTCAGAGAGCTTCATAATGCGATTGTTCCTGCCTAATTTGTTGGTGCTGACCGACCATGTGAGGAGACGCCCTCCCGCTTTCTGGTTTCAACGACAGGTCCGGTGTTTTCCTGCGGGAATAGCTTGTTTTGGCACAGAAGAATTCAACTGGCAATCCTGCGTCGCCTTCGGGGCGCATGGGCTGACCGGCGGCATGCCGCTTGCCCTCGGCATCGGTCTGCAAAACCTGCCGGAGGGCCTTGCCGTTGCTGTCGCGCTTTTGGGCGAGGGCTACGGAAAAGTTCGATTCCGGGGAATTGCGGCACTGACCGGGCTCATCGAACCCGTCGGCGGGCTGATCGGGGCCGCGGTCATTACGATATGAGAACCGTTTCTGCCCTGGGGCCTCGCCTTCGCCGCAGGCGCGATGCTCTATGTCATCAGCCACGAAATTATCCCGGAGACCCACCGCAGCGGACATCAGAACTAGGCGACGCTTGGCCTGGCGGTCGGATTGGTGCTGATGCAGTTCCTTGACGTCTGGTTGTCATGAAAGACAGGACGTGAATGCAGTCCGCTGGATCGGTTCTATTCGGGGAAGTGCGAACGGCAGCGCCGGCTCTTGCGAACTGATTGTGCAACGCGCTGAAAAAACGGGAAAACCCGCACTTTTCATGGCCCTTCATGGCATAACATAAGCCCTTTCCCGGCGTTCTTGGGGTGGTCGACTTTTCATGTTTGAACTGGCGGCGTAAGAGTGTGACGGGGTCCAGATTCTGTGAACGGATCGGCTAGTCGATTTACCCACTCCCTAAGGCGCGTATTGGGCAGCGCGAGTGTCAGCAGTGCCGCAGGGGTGGCGCATCGGGCCCGTATTCCGCGCTTCGCGGCTAACACTACGGCCTGGCTGCCGTGATGGCCTGACTTGGTGATTGGATCTTTGCAGGGGAATAAATGCAAAAAGAGGCGGCCTGAACCTTGTCCAAACCGCCGCTTTTATATTTTCGAGTGACGGGACTTACCGTCTAAATCAGCTTAGGCCAGTTTAAGGGCTGTCGCAGACTCTTTGCCATTGCGGCCGGTTTCCAACTCAAAAACGACTTTCTGATTGTCGTCCAGCCCGGAAAGTCCAGCCTGCTCGACTGCAGAAATGTGTACAAACACGTCGCTGCCGCCGTTGTCTGGCTGAATGAAGCCGAAGCCTTTATTTGCGTTGAACCATTTTACGGTGCCGTTAGCCATCCGTTTAACTCCTAGTGAATGCCACCCGCAAAACGCGGTGGCCTTGGTGCAGTGCGATCTTAAACTGGAAATCGACGATCTGCATAAGGAGACGGAAATTTCGGTGAAAGAATACTTCACGGACCTCAAGTGGGACATAATCGCGGTACTTACAAGAGGCAAATTAATTTAAATCGACAGATTTGCCATCAACCGGGCTGTTACGCCAATTAAAGGCGAGCGTCCGCTTTGAGACCAAAACGGACATTGCCGTTTGGCGACTAGACGATGGATGTAGGGCACTTAGTGCGCAAGTGTTGTGCGTATGTCTTTGTTTTATATGTGACAAATTTTAAGTGGCACTTACTATGACGGTGATGGACGACGTGTCGTTAGCGAGAAAGCGGCGCGACGCGCGAAAGACGCGCAGAATGATTGCATATACCGCTGCTTACAAGCTTCCAAAATTGGCCGAAAGTTTAAAATATATGAGAAATATTGTGAAAAAATTCCAAGCAAGTCGGGTTGCAAATCGGTTCGGATAGGTGGGGGTGCTTTGCTTTCGGCGACGTCGAGAAGTGGTAGTTGGAAAGTTGATTTTGTGAGGGTTTTGATTTCCGGCGCTGAGTATTTTGTGCCCAAACATGCTCTACGTCGCCCTGCCTCACAAGCCATCATAAGTGGTAATTTTTATGAGCCCAAAACGCATGAATTGGTCAAGCACATCACAGAGAAGGAAGAGGGAGAAATCATACACGCTGGCACATTCTTTGGCGATATGTTGCCTTCCTTTGCGCAAGCTTGTGGTGACGAAAACTTATACTGCTTTGAGCCTGTGCTTGAGAACTATGTTTTGGCTAGAATTTGTGTTTCGAAAAATAACCTACAAAATGTAATTCTTTTTAACGCAGCGCTTTCAGATACCGCCTCCAACCTAAGAATTCAGACTGGCAACTCTGATGGGACACAAAAAGGTGGAGCATCGTAACTTTCCGAAGTTGGCGAGATTGTTCCAAGTGTTGCGATCGATCAGTTTAATTTTAAGAATCTCACTTGTATCCAGCTTTATGTAGAGGGCCATGAACTTACTGCATTCAGTGCAGCTAAGGCAACCATCAGTGAGCACCAGCCACTAGGGCTTGTTGAAGACAACAATAAGAATTGCGGCTCCTTTCTAAAGGAAATTGGCTACGAATTTTGGAACAAAATTCCCGGCTTAAATGTTTGGGCATCAGCTCGCCGCAAACATTTTTTGGGCGGTTTTTCTAATTGATTTAGAGTTGCGTCCACACTTTTCTGAAAGCGTAGAGCCTTTCCTCACGACACAAACTACTGGGACGGGGGGCATCGACTGGCGTCCCAATGGCCACAACACCACTATGGAATTATGAGGCCAACTTGTAGCTGGCTATAGAACAACAGCTTTGTCCGCATAGCGGATATTGGCTCACAATTCAGGCAGATGCCCTCTCTGGGCTAAAGGTCACCGATACCGGAACAAAGCAGCTGCGAAACCGTGTCCCAAGAAGGCAGAATAAACTCACCTGTTCGGCATGCGTCTTCACCTTGGCTTTTTGGCAAGGTTGCCCGGCAAGGACGGCTTTTGCGGCGACAGCAGATAAACCATCAAAAGGCGATCAGGTGCCAAAATGGGACTCCAGACGGTCAAATGCAGTGTTTATGGTGTCATCTTCCACGCAGTAGGCCATGCGAACGTGGTTTTCTCCCGACGGCCCAAAGGCGCTGCCAGGCGTGACTGTTATTTTCACCTCATTCAGCAAAAAATGGGCAAATTCGACGGCGCTTTCGTGCTTTGCCACGATGCGCGGAAAAACGTAGTAGGCCCCGTCCGGAGGCACGTATTGAAATACATGTTTCAAGCGATCCAGCCTTTCGCAGATCAGGGACCTGCGGCGGCCGAGAATAGTGCTGAACTCGGCCAAATGGACAGGCTCGGCCCCCAACGCCGCGATGGCCGCAACCTGCGATATCCGCGGGGTACAGATCATCGTGAGGTCGTGGATCTTCACGATCTCGTCTCTTAGACCCGCAGGCAGAACCATGTAACCAACCCGCCAACCGCTCATTGCGTAGGCTTTGGAGAAGGTGAACAGATAGGCAATGTTGTCAGTGTATTCCGGCGCCGTTGCGAGATTGAAAAAGCGGTCGCTGTTTTCGTAGGTGAAATAGCTGTAGGGATCGTCAAGAATAATCAACAGCCCATGTTTCTTTGCAATGTCGGCGGCGGCCCGCAGGGTCTCTTCGGTCAAGATACTTCCTGTGGGATTGGAAGGTGACACCAGAACGATGGCTTTGGTCCGCGGTCCGATCAGGGCAGGTAGCGCTTCGATATCCAACTGCCAGCCGCTCGCTTCGTCCATCTTCCAAAAAACCGGAGTTCCGCCGTTAAACCGGATCTGCGTGATGTGCGAAACGAAACCCGGATCGGTGACAATAACCTCGTCTCCCGGATCGACGATCACATGAAAGAGCGTGTTTAGTCCTTCCATATTTCCTGCCGTTATCATCACGTTTCGCTCCGGGTCGACGGGGAGGCCGGTTCTGCGTGAGTGCTCCCGCGCGGCTGCTTCGCAAAGTTCGGGAAGGCCACCCGGCAGCGCATACATTCCTATCTTTGGGTCATCTTCAAGCCTTCGGGCGACGGCCTGCCTGATTGGTTCCGGCGTCGGAAAAGAGGGCAAACCCCAAGCAAGCGAGGCGGCACCGGGAACTTTCGCACTCAAGATCGACATTTCCTTGATAGCGGAAATCGTAACGGACCGGGAACGGGCAGAAACCATTTCAGAAACGCTGCTTTCAGTCTTTGTCATCCGGAAACCTCATTTCCTGGAAACGTGGCTGTCGTCAAATAGTATATAGGATTGCGGCAAGCCCTTAACTCGAGGCGCCGGTCAAATCTTTGGATTGATTATGCTGCTTTTCTAGAGTGTTGCAAGCAACGCAGAGATTTCGTCAGAAGAAACGTGGTTCAAACAGGCTGGGCGGGTTATGAAACCCTCGCATCGCAAGAACAGCCATTTCCATCAGTCTAAAGCACCATTTGAAGTCATCCGCTTGGCGGTCATTTTGCCAGTCCGTTTTCGGCACTTCCCATCACCAACCCCACGTTGGCAGAAAAGTGTACCACAGCTTTCCGGCAATGCGGCGAAGGACCGCCCTTAGCCCAAACCGGGCATTAAATGAGGGCGGTGAACCTGAATGCAAAGTGGCAACAACAGACGTTCACTGAATGCCAGGGCAGAGGGCTGCGAAAAACAAAGGGATATGGTTTCAAATCGGGCTATCAGAATTGCCTTGGGCCGCTGTCAGCTCTCGACCTGGTCGAAATGGTGATTTCCCAAGTTGACTTTTTTAACTATCGTTCTCAAAACCCACGACCTAATAAGGCGCCAAGATCATGGACCTGGCCTATATACTCATCACACTCGGCGCCCTTTTTGCGGCTGGACTGACAGTCAACGAGATTGGCAAACGCACCCGGCTGCCGCGCGTTACCTTATTACTCGGCTGCGGGATTATTGCGGGCGGCTCCGGCTTTAATCTGATCCCTCTGAACAACGAAGTCTGGTACGAATTCCTGTCGATAACGGCGCTGACGATGGTCGCCTTCCTGCTTGGGGGCTCGCTGACCAAGAAAAACCTGTACGCCCACGGCAAACCCATTCTGCTGATTTCAGCCTCGATCGTCCTCACGACTCTTGTTGTTGTAAGTTTGGGTCTCTGGATGCTTGGAATGGATATTGCAATCGCGCTGCTGCTTGGCGCTATCGCTACAGCTACCGCCCCGGCAGCGACGCAAGACGTGATTCGCCAATCCGGGGTAAACAGCGGTTTTACCGACACCCTGAAGGGTGTTGTTGCTATTGACGATGCTTGGGGACTGATAGTTTTCAGTCTGATGATCGCGCTGGCACATCACTTGAACGGAAATGTTGACGCTCAGATTCTGCCCGACGTCATCTGGGAACTTGGTGGGTCCATTCTGCTCGGCGCTCTGATAGGCCTTCCGGGCGCTTTTCTCACTGGTCGCCTCACAGAGGGCGAGCCGCTGCAAATAGAGGCGCTTGCGCTCGTTTTTTTAACTGCTGGCCTTTCGATGTGGCTGGACCTGTCATACTTGATTTCCGGTATGACCGCCGGAACGATAATCGTGAACCGGGCGCGTCACCACACGCGCGCTTTCCACGAAATAGAGCACATACAGTGGCCGTTTATGATCTTGTTTTTCATTCTTGCGGGCGCAGCTCTGGAAACCTCAACCATTGCGACAATCGGAAATATCGGGTTGGCTTACGTGGTTTTGAGGACGGTCGCCCGCGTAATTGGCGGTTGGATGGGAGCAGCCCTCGGAGGCGCACCGGAAGCTGAGCGTGGCTGGTTCGGCATCGCACTGATGCCTCAGGCAGGGGTGGCAATTGGCATGGCACTGGTGGCCAGCGCGCAATTTCCCGATGCATCTGAAACAATTATTGCGCTCACAGTCGGAACCACGGTTGTATTCGAAATAATTGGGCCTGCCGCGACCCTGTTCGCGATCCGTCGGGTGACCAAACCGGAGATGCGTAACTGAATGAGCTGGCAGCAAAGAGCTCGTCTTTCACCACCGGGTAACCAAGATGCGTCGGCGAAGGGCAACTCTAAACGCATAGAGATATTCATTCTGTCCGGGACATTACGACTGTTCACTGTTGAGAACCCGCAAGTAATAGGCCACGGTGAAATCACAGAATTTTCAGCTCGAGGCCGCATCCGCTATAACCTTCCATGACGAGGTGTTCAAAGTCGGCCGCTAGCGTGAAAAGGGGATAAGAAAGGCGGGGCAGATGGACCAATATCACACTGCATCTCTGAAGGACGCATTGCGCGCGCTTGACACTTCCCCTGACGGGTTGAGCGAGCAGGAGGCGGCCTCGCGGATCAGGACCTTCGGCCCAAATGAGTTGAAAGTCGGCAAGAGCACGCCAGAGATCATCAAATTTCTTCTTCAATTCAAGAACTTCTTCGCCATTCTCCTGATTGTGGGTGGCGGTTTGGCAATGACTGCTGAGCGCATGGATCCTGGCCAAGGCAATCTCTACATCGCCATCGCTTTGGTCGGCGTGGTAATTCTAAATGCCGCCTTCACATATTTCCAAGAGCATCAAAGCGAAAGGATCATGGACAGCTTCAACAAGATGCTGCCGTCAAAAATTACTGCCATTCGTGACGGGCAGCCCCGCGAAGTCGCGGTTGCCGAACTGGTTCCGGGCGATGTGATCATCCTGAATGAAGGCGACCGGGTGCCTGCGGATGGCCGCTTGATCGCGGCCAGGGAGTTGAAGGTCGATAATTCATCGCTGACCGGCGAGAGCGAACCCCAACTTCTGGACGAAGGCAAATCTGCCGAGAACCCGCTCGAAAGCCCAAACATGGTCTTTTCGGGATCGCTGGTACAGAATGGTGAAGGCCGGGTTGTGCTGTGTAATACCGGCATGCGCACCCAGATCGGGAACATTGTCGAGCTGACCAAGGTCACCGAGGCCACTGAGACGCCGATCCACAAGGAACTCAAGTACTTCATCAAGGTCATCAGCTTCATCGCGATTATACTTGGGGTGAGTTTCTTTATCGTCTCTGTTGCCATCGGAAACGGGGTGGTCAGCAGCCTGATCTTCGCAATCGGAATCATCGTGGCAAATGTGCCCGAGGGTCTGTTGCCGACCGTAACGCTGAGCCTGACGATGGCAAGCCGCCGGATGGCGCAGAAGAACGCGCTGATCAAGAACCTGGAAAGCGTCGAGACGCTTGGCTCGACGACCGTGATCTGCACGGACAAAACCGGCACGCTGACCCAGAACCGATTGGGCGTGAACACCGTTGTGACGGGCGGACAGGAGTATCATGTCGATGACATGCTGATCGACGGCGCTCCTGCCTTCGATAAACTGGTCGCGGTCATGTGCGTTTGCAACAATGCCTATCTTACAGACCAGAACGACTATGCCGGCGATGCGACCGAAGGTGCCCTGTTGATTTATGCCCGCGATCACGCGGATGTGGCCGCCTTGCGCAATGTCGAGGAAATTGCCGAGCAGCCGTTTAATTCCAATACCAAGCGGATGATCTCGGTGGCGGATGCCGGCGACGGGCCGCAGGCCTATCTGAAAGGGGCGCCGGAGGTGGTGCTGGAGATGTGCGACCGGATCGTTCTGGATGGCGGCGAATACGTTTTGGACGAAGAGCGCCGCGCCGAGGTGATCAGCGCGTATCGCAAGCTGGCAGGAAGGGGCGAACGCGGGCTGGCCTTTGCTGCCCGTCCCTGCCTGCGCGACGAAGTACCTGAGCAAGGCTATGTGTTCCTCGGGCTTACGGGGATGATCGACCCGCCGCGGCCCGAGGTTCCCGAAGCGCTGGCACGGTGCCGTTCGGCGGGCATCCGCGTGATCATGCTGACTGGAGATTTCGGGCTGACTGCCAAGACAATCGCCCGGCAGATCGGACTTATGGGCGAACATGGACGCGTCGTTCAGGGCGATGAGCTGGCTGACATGGGCGACGCCGAACTGCAGGCCATTTTGCGGGACGAACCAGAGATACTCTTCGCCAGGATCGCGCCGGCGCAAAAGATGCAGGTGGTTCAGGCGTTACAAGCCAATCAAGAGATCGTAACGGTAACAGGCGATGGTGTGAACGACGCGCCGGCTCTCAAGAACGCGGACATGGGCGTGGCGATGGGCATTATGGGCACAGATGTCGCCAAAGAGGCCAGCGACATGGTGCTGATGGACGACAATTTCGCAACCATCGTCGCCGCCGTCGAAGAAGGCCGCACGATCTTTGACAATATCAAGAAGTTCATCGCGTATATCCTGACCTCGAATATCCCCGAAATCCTGCCCTTCATCGCCTTCGTGCTGCTCGATATTCCGTTGCCCCTGACGGTAATCCTGATCCTGTCGATCGATCTGGTGACCGATATTCTGCCCGCCCTGGGACTGGGCGCGGAAAAGCCCGAGACGGATGTCATGAAGCGCAAGCCCAGACCAAGAAACGAGCGCCTTCTGAGCGGAAACCTCCTGCTCATGAGCTATGGCATCGTAGGGATGATGCAGGCGGCGGCGGGGTTCTTTGCCTATTTTGTGATCCTCTACAATGGCGGCTGGGAATGGGGTCAGGAGCTGGCCAATTCGGACCCTCTGTATCGAACCGCGATCACAGGTTTCTTCGCAGCGATAATCATCTGTCAGGTTGCCGACGTCATCATTTGCAGAACCCGTACGCAAAGTCTGTTTACAGTCGGCGTCTGGTCCAATCACCTGGTTCTGTTCGGGATCGGCTTCGAGTTGCTGTTTCTGGCCTGCATCAGCTACTTGCCGGCTTTTAATACCTTTTTCGGCACCGCCCCGCTGGAGGTCTGGCACCTGATGTTGTCCATCCCGTTTGCATTGGCCATCCTTGCAGGTGACGAGTTGCGCAGGGTCTTCGTTCGCCGCCGGAACCCGTTCGTGTTGCGCTGGCTGTCGTGGTAAAAAGGCCATTGTCAAAGAACCCCCGGTTTTGCCTCTTGCCGCCACCGGTGTACAGGCCGCTATCTTGCTACTTTTGATTGGACTCTATTCCCCTGAGGCCGCTGTGTGTTTCGATAAAAAGCCAATGGTCGGGCGGAAAGTATGTGAAAAGGCTATAGGCCGCCAGTTGCATCACAACAAGCACAAGCCCGGGCATAAACAGCCAGCGCCGCCAGCCATTTCCCTGAGCCAGCAACCAAGCTGAAAGCAGTTGGCCGACAAGGATGGCAAAAACGAATGTACCAATATCGAACATGAGCAGGTTTTTTCCGAGGATCGCCGTGTAGGAGGTGAAGACCAATACAATCAAACCAGCCGCGATCAGCAGGCTGACACCCTTCACTGCAAAGATTTCGATGCGGCGAAAACCGGACCTAACAGGCATGACGGCGCCCCAAAGGACACCCGGCCAGAAAGCTAACTTGAGGTGCTCCCATATAGACTCATTGACTGCCGCTACCAGTGCAAGAGCTGTACAACCTCCAGACCAGTCAAACACAAAATGCAGCGAGGAGCCGAGGGTGATCATGAAGACGGCTCCGGTCAATTCTGACCGAAACAAAGTCTTGTTCTGTTGGTTATGTTGATGGCGTGCGTTCATGACTAACGCGTGCAGTATGCATGCGATCTCTATCCCGGTCACCCTGAGATTCAAGGCGGCCGTTGATTGACCGAAACGCGACGGTCAGCTTTGTCCGCATGGCGGACGTTTGGAAAAGACAATGCAGATAGGGCTTTCGGCAAGGCAGGTTCGGCACTCCTTTTGAAGTATTTTGTCTGAGGGGCCATCCGCCACGAACTTTTCCGCAGCAATCGATACATAATCTGAATCATATGGAAATCCGAACCCGACTACCCTAAATCTATCAACTCACGGGGTGAAGAACTCTCAGCAGCAGGGATCGGGGAAAGAATGGCGTGGTTTGGTTTTGAATATGGTGGCCGGCGCAAGGCCGTTGTTGGCCTTGCAGCAATTCTGGTGTTGGCAGCCGGGGCCTCGGTTTTTCCGCGGTACGGAGTTATGGCACAGATGGCGGACCATGCAGGCGGGGGAAAGCATTTGCATGGTGCGGATGGCACGGGTCATGATGAAGTGAACATGCCCGGTTTGCGGGGGCTAAATGCGACCGCAGAAGAAAGCGCCGAACTGGCCGTCATGTTCCGCAACTTCGATACGATCACCCGCGAGGTCACCAATCTGCCGAACGGCATTCGCACCGTAACACGGTCCTCTGATAACGATGTGATGGCAAACCTGGTCAGCCACGTCACCGGCATGATTGGCCGCGTGGCCAGCCTCGATGATCCCCAGATTTTCATTCAAAGCCCCACGCTGGACATCTTCTTTGAGCGTGGAGACGGCATAGAATCCGAAATCGAAATTACGGACGAGGGTATTGTCGTGGTGCAGACCGCAAGCGACCCTGAAGTTATTGCCGCGCTGCATACCCATGCGGCCGAGGTATCCGACATGGCGGATCGCGGTATGCAGGCTGTCCACGAGATGATGATGAAGCGCGCCGGAAACTGATTGGCATCAGGAAATCGCATTCGCCAGAGGGTGGGGCGATGTCTTCTTTGTCCGCAGAGCGGACAGTCCCGGTCAGTGCGGCCAAGGTCCGCTACGCCCCCCTGCTGAGACGCTGACAAAGTCAGCCACGCGCTACGAATGTACCAAGACAGTCTTCCTCAGGTCTTTGCTCGGCGGCACGCCGAACTTGCGCGTGTAGTCACGGCTGAAATGCGTAGGACTTTCATAGCCAACCTCAAAACCTGATGTTGAAACACTGACTTGCCCGCTTTGAAGCAGCTCACGCGCGGCAATCATCCTCAGGTCTTTTTGATATTGCAGCGGCGTCGTTCCAGTGACCATTTTGAAATGCGCATGGAAGGAGGATTGACTCATCCCCGCTGTCTCGGCCAATTCCTGAACGGCTAGCGTTTTCTTCAAGTCTGCTCTTATCTTTAAGATCGCTTTGCCGATACGGCTGGCATGGCTGTTAACAGAGAGCAGATTGCGCAACATGCTTCCAATCGGCGACATTAGCAGGCGAAAGTGAATTTCCCGCAGAATGGCAGGGCCCAGAACGCGCGCGTCCAATGGGCTGTTCGCCAGGGTGAGGTATCGGCCAAGAGGTTCGACCCATGATGGATCCGCAGCGCCGGCAGACAGGGACCGGGCGCTTGCGTTCTCAATGACAACGTCGCCGACTTGCTCGTAGAGGCTGCGGACCATGGCCAAGTCCAGCGACAGGATCAGGGCAAGATAAGGAGTTTCCGGGGTAGCCTCGGTAATTCTTGAGACAACAGGCAGGTCATGGCTGACCAGAAGGGCGTCCCCGGCTTGCAGTTCAACAGATTGAGCGCCAATAGCCGTTTCTTTGGCCCCCTGCAGGATCAGGTAGATCACGGGGTTATAGACCACTGCCTCAATTACGCTGATTTGTTCTCTGCGCAACACAACCAGATTCGGCAAAGAAGGGATGTTTTTTTCAACCATACAGCGTTCGTATTCACCTGCGCATTTCAGAATGTCCATGGGTAACATGCCAATCTCCTTCAAGGCCTCCATAGCATACCGCTGTTGTGGATAAATCCAAAGCCGTATCGTTTTAGAGGAATCAGCAGGTTTTTTGGAGGATTGGGCAGGCCACGCGGCTGTGGCGCGGTTACATTAATGGAAACACTATGCAAAGTTGGAGTACATCATGACCGTCATGCAGCAATACTTTCGCCTGAACGACGATACCGAAATTCCTGCGGTGGGCTTCGGTACATATCTTGTGTCGAATGACGATGCCCCCGCCGCCGTTAGCTCTGCGATTTTAAATGGATATCGCCACATTGACACTGCCTCTGGCTATCGAAATGAAGAAGCCGTTGGCGCAGGCATAAGGGCGGGCCTTGAAGCTGCGGGCCTGTCACGGGACGCTATTTTTGTGACGGCCAAGCTGTGGCCGGGCAATCCGGCCTGGGGTGACGCGCCAAAAACGCATGATCAGACCATCGCTGAATGTAATGCGAGCCTTGCTCGATTGGGGCTGGATTACGTGGACCTGTATCTGATCCACGCCCCATACGGCGGCTCCGAGCGCATTGCCCAATGGCGCGCGCTTATTGAATTGAAAAAGAATGGAAAAGCCCGCTCCATTGGGGTGAGTAACTACAATGAAGACCACCTTGAAGAGATCAGGAAGGCGGGCCTGCCAATGCCGGAAACCAACCAGATAGAACTGCACCCCTGGTCGCAAAAGCC
>JBFFQS010000027.1:0-18482 GCA_041573315.1 Amylibacter sp.
ACCGGTCAAAGCCGCGGTCGGACCGGGCTATCGCGAGCTTGACGCGCGGCTGACGGCGGCGATTCACACGCGCTTTGGCCTGCCGGCCGAAATTCCCGAGGTGATCAAGAAACAAATCAAACGCGCCGACGCGTTGTCTGCCTGGCTCGAGGCAGTTCAGATCGCCGGATTTTCAAAACCCGAAGCGAATACGCTGTTTGGCAAGCCCGTATTGAAGGACCTGCCAAACAGAATCTTGAGGCCGCATGCGCCGCTTGTGGTCAAGGGCCAGTTTCTGGAACTGTTCTCTGACCTGTCCTGACATCGCGTCGGTGTCTTCACCTTGGCGTCAGCCGAATTAGCGGCGGAGTTTCACGGTTTCGATGTTGCGGGCGGCTTCTTCCATCTGCCGTTTTTCGGCGATGGAATAAACGTAGTTCCGAGGACGGGAAGCCATTGCGTCTTTGCCGTGTGTGCGAGTGGCGATTGCCATTGTATTTGATAGTATGTTAAGCATGTCATCACCTTTCAAGTTTGGTTGTTGAAGCCTATATGCCATGTATGACTGCCCAAGTCGAAGCAGTATGATTTCCAATATGTAAGGTGAGCTATCATATGGACTGGTCCCGCATCCCCTCTCTCTCGGCCCTGCGCGCCTTCGAGGCCGCAGCCCGTTACGGCAGCTTCAGTCAGGCCGCCGTCGAACTGAACGTTACCCACGCGGCCATCGCCCAGCATGTGCGCGCGCTGGAGGATCGGTGCTCGGAAACGCTGATGACGCGGCAGGGGCGCGGCATGGCGCTGACGCCCGCGGGGATCGAGTTCGCAGCCAATCTGCGCGCGGGCTTTTCGCTGATCGCCGATGCCGTTGATACCTTGGAGCAGGCATCCCGTGCGCGGCCGCTCAATATCTCGATGACGCCGTCCTTCGCGGCCAACTGGCTGATCCCGAAGCTGGCATCGTTCTGGGCCGAACATCCGGACATTACCGTCAACATGAACCCGGGCTACGCGTTGGTCGATCTGGCCAATGACGGGTTCGACATGGCGATCCGCTACGGCAACGGCCACTGGCCCGGCCTGCAAAGCGAGCCGCTGACCCACGGTAACTTCGTCGTGGTGGCGCGGCCTGATCTGGTGGCCGGCCGCAAGATCAACAGCGTCGCGGACGCCGCCGACCTGACATGGCTGTGGGAGCGGATGATGCTGGAGCATCAGGCGTTGGTCGAGGCCGAGGGCCTGGATTTATCAAGGACCCGCGCGACGATTTTCGAGAACAACGAACTGGCCCTGTCCGCCACGCGCGAAGGCCTCGGCTGTTCGGTTCAGGCGCGGGTTCTGGTGGAGCGGGACATCGCCTCGGGGGCGCTGGCGCAGCTTTGCGCGCTGAAACACGCGGATCTCAGCTATTATCTGGTCACGCGGCCCGGGCGGGAATCCCCGGCGCTGAAGACCTTCAAGCGTTGGTTGCGGAAAGAGGCGGGAACGGCCTAACGCGGGCTGCGCTTCGCCAGAATACGCTGCAGCGTGCGGCGGTGCATGTTCAGGCGCCGAGCGGTTTCACTGACATTGCGGTCACACAATTCAAAAACGCGCTGGATATGTTCCCAGCGCACGCGGTCGGCGGACATGGGGTTTTCCGGTGGCGGGGGCTTGGCACCGGGCGTGGCCAGCAGGGCATTCATCACGTCATTGGCGTCGGCAGGCTTCGACAGGTAATCGGTCGCGCCGATCTTGACAGCGGCCACCGCGGTCGCGATCGCGCCATATCCGGTCAGAACCACGATACGGGCATCCGGGCGGCGGGTGCGCAACACCTCGACCACGTCCAGTCCGTTTCCGTCCTCCAGCCGCAGATCGACGACGGCATAGGCCGGCGGCGTGGCGGTGCAAAAAGCACGGCCTGCGACGACGGAGTCGAGCGCTGTCGGATTGAACCCGCGCTTTTCCATGGCGCGCGCCAGACGTTTGCGAAACGCCTCGTCGTCGTCGAGTACCAGCAGCGTGTTGTCCCCGCCGATATCCATACGCTCTTGATCCGCCATATTTTCACCTTGTCTTTTGTCCGAACCCGATTTTACCGAACCGGTCCGGAAAGTTCAATTTATGAAATCAACCACCTAATTGGAATTGATATAGCATGATATAGTGTCGGCCATGTCTTCGGGCGTCACGTCGCGCCGGAAGAAATCCACGAATCCCTTGGGCGACATCAGATAGCTGTAGGTCAGATGATCCATCAGGTAATCCGGTCCGTCGCCAACCTTTGCGTAATAGGTCTTGTAGGCCTTGGAGGCGGCAGCGATCTGCTCGTCGGTTCCGGTCAGGGCGATCATGTCCTCGTGCATGACCTCGGCAAAGTCCCGCAACTCCTCCGGCGTGTCACGGGCCGGGTCGATGGTGATAAAGACCGGTGTGACCTGCTCGCCGCGTTCATCCAGAATATCGATCGCCTCGACATTTCGCGCGAGATCCAGCGGGCAGACATCCGGGCAGAAAGTATAGCCGAAATAGATCAGCGTCGGACCGGTGATCACGTCCTTGTCGGTCACGGTTTGGCCGAACTGATTGACCAGCGTGAACGGCCCGCCGATGGCCGCATCGCCTCCGGCCACCGAATTCGTCGAGCAATCTGAGGATTGGTTATTAAAAAACACCACAACGACCGCCACAGCCAGTGCCGCTATGGTCAACGCCGCCGCTGCGATCGCCGAAAATTTTGCCATGCCCTTTTCCGCTTATGGTCAAACCCGCGCTCTTGATCTAGCTTTGCGCGTGAAATTGCAAGGGGAACCGCAAACAGCATGGCGGTGATAAGATGATCCAGCAACTGCTTGACATGTTCCGGCAGGAAGCCCGCAGCGAATGGGTCCGCCTGCGCACGCTGATCGCGCTGCGGTGGCTGGCGATCGCCGGCCAGGCCGGCGCGGTACTGACGGCGCTGCTGTTCTTTGACCTGAAGCTGCATGTCGGGCTGTGCTTCCTGGCGATCGGCGCAGCCGTTTTGTTCAACCTCATGGCCGGATTCGTGCTGCCGGAAAACAAGCGGCTGACCGAACGCCAGACGCTGCTGACCCTGTTGTTCGACGTGTCGCAACTGGCCTTCCTGCTTTACCTGACGGGCGGGCTCAACAACCCCTTCGCGCTGTTGATCATGGTGCCGGTGACGATCTCGGCCTCGGCGCTGACGCTGGGCTCGACCCTGATCATCAGCGCCGCCGCCATTGTCCTGATCACGGTGCTTGCCTTCTTCTATGTGCCGTTGCAGACCGCCGCCGGCGCGGTCCTGCTGATGCCGCCGCTGTTCCAGCTGGGCATCTGGATCGGGCTGGTGATCGGGCTGATTTTTCTGTCCGCCTACGCCCGGCGTGTGACGAGCGAGAGCTTTTCGATGTCGGAAGCGCTGGCCGTGACCCAGATGGCGCTGGAGCGTGAATACGCGCTGTCGGCGCTGGGCGGGGTCGTCGCCGCCGCCGCGCACGAGATGGGTACGCCGCTCGCCACCATCAAGCTGGTATCCTCGGAACTGGCCGAAGAACTGGAAGACACGCCGGAATTGCGCGACGACGCGCTTCTGATAAAAGATCAGGCCGAGCGGCTGGCGCAAATTCTGCGCGACATGGGTCAAACGGGCAAGGACGACCTGCAATCCAAGAGCATCCCGTTCAGCACTCTGGTCCAGCAGGCCGCCGAACCGCACAAGAACCGCGGCATCAAGGTGCATTACTTTGAAAAGGGCAAGGTCCTGACCGAGCCATCCGAGCATGTGCCCTTCGTGGCGCGCGAGCCCGAAATCGTGCACGGTCTGCGCAACCTCGTTCAGAACGCGGTGGACTTCGCCGCCTCGGAGGTCTGGGTCGACATCGATTGGAATGACAGCCAGTTGCGCGTGATCATCAGCGACGACGGGCGCGGTTTTCCGGCGGAGCTGCTGGGGCGTATCGGCGATCCGTTCATCTGGGGCCGCAGCGGACGCAAAACCGCCGACGGTGCCCGCCCCAGTTACGAGGGCATGGGACTGGGCCTGTTCATCGCCAAGACCTTGCTGGAGAGGCGAGGCGCCGAAATCGTCTTCGCCAACGGCTCCAAACGCTCCTCGACGCTTGGCGGCGCAGTCGTCACGGCCACATGGAACCGTCGCGACATCGAGAAATCCAAGAGCGAAGTGCGTGCCGCACTGGGACCGAACCGGCCCAATCCGAATTAACATTTACCATCTGTTAACCATTTAGTGATTGTCTTTCCGGGAAGTGGGCAAACGATCGCGGAACAGTGAATACATCTGAAATCAACGTATTGGTTGCGCTATTGGCTGTGCTTGGCGGGGCCCTCGGACTTCTGAGCGGCCGGATTATAAAAACCGTCTCGGGACGTCCTGCCTTCGACCCGAACGTTCTCGCGACCACGGCGATCGACAACAGCGCCGATCTCGTCTGGATCGCGTTTCAGGGCGCTGCGATATGGCAGAACAGGACCTGCCGGGAACGAATGGCCGAACTGGGTCAGGCCGCGCCAACCCTCGCAATATTCGGACTGCGGTCAGAGCCGTCCGCCGCGGACGGAAACCGCCGGGGCCATCTGGCACTCGGCGACGAAGACCGTTTTTTTGACATCTCGATCAGGACCGTGGGCGATTTCAAGGTGATTCACGCCAAGGACGCGAGCGCCGTTCTTGATGCCGAGCGCGAATTGCAGCGGTTTCTGCAGACCCTGACCGACACGTTCGCTCATATCCCGATCGGACTTGCGATATTCGACCGCTCGCGAAACCTCGCCCTGTTCAACCCGGCGCTTGCAGACCTGTTCGAATTGGAACCGGAGTGGCTCGCCCGCCGCCCGGGGCTTCGCACCTTTCTGGATCACCTGCGCAATGACGGCAAGCTACCCGAGCCCAAGGACTTCAAGGACTGGCGCCAACAGATCGAGGTACTGGAGCGCTCCGCTGAATCCGGTAATTACCAAGAGGATTGGCACCTGCCGAACGGCCGGGTATTCCGCGTCAGCGGCCGGCCTCATCCAAAAAACGCGGTCGCCTTCCTGTTCGAGGATATTTCAAAAACCGTTGCCATCGAACGTTCCTACCGGACCGAACTGGAGCATATGTACAACACGTTCGACGCCCTGACCTCCGCCATCATGATTTTCGACGCGAACGGGCAGGTCGCATTTTCAAATCAGGCCTTCGCCGACATCTGGGGCGAAGACGCCGCGACCAGAATGTCGGCTCCGAACACGACGGACATGACCCGTCTGTGGCAGCAGCGCTGCGAGCCCAGCCCCGTCTGGGGCGATTTCCGCGACTTCGCCGCGGACTACGGCGAGCGCAGTAACTGGCAGGCTGTGGTCAAAATCCTGGACGGCCCGTTCCTGACAGTCAACTTCGCCCCGATCCCCGGCGGGCGCATCCTCTGCGAGTTCGTCGAGATCGAGGCTCCGTCCGACACCTTGGTGCGCGAGGCAAAACAAATGGCCTGACGGGCTTGCAAAGACAGTCCGCTATCCGCAAAGTCCAACCTGCATATCAATCGGGGCGGGCCGTTGGAAAAATCGTTTAAGCTTGAAACTCTGGACCGCAGCTATCTGCTGGCCGATCTGCTTGCGCGCCGGCTTTCGGCCGGTGACGGGATTTACCTCAAGGGCCCTGTCGGCGCCGGAAAGACGGAGATCGCGCGGCGAATTATCCAGTCCCTGCAAGCGGCGGAAGGCGTCGCCGAGGAGGTTCCCTCGCCGACCTTCACGCTGGTTCAGACCTATCAGGCCGGCGATCTGGAGATCTGGCACGCGGACCTGTACCGCTTGTCAACGCTGGACGAATTGCACGAACTTGGCCTGTTCGAGGCGATGGACAGCGCGCTGGTGCTGATTGAATGGCCGGAACGCATGGGCGCGCTGCTGCCGAAGAACGGTTTGACGCTCGATGTCGGCCTCGGTCACGATGATGGCCGAACACTGCGGCTTGAATGGTCGGACGCAAAGTGGGACAGTATCGTCAAAGAAATAGAACAGGCACTTGCAGTCGATGATTGACCGCGAACAGGCTATCCGGACATTCCTGGAAACATGCGGGTGGGGTCAGGCCCGCCGGCAGGCGATGACGGCTGACGCTTCATTCCGGTCCTATGAGCGGCTCTATGGCCCCTCCGCCAACACGGCCATTCTGATGAACGCCCCGCCGGAGACGAACGAGGCAGTCGATATATTTGTCGCCATCGCGGACATCCTGCTGGAATATGGCTACAGCGCGCCGCGGATACTGGCGCATGACTACGCCAACGGCCTTTTGCTGATCGAGGACCTCGGCGACGACCTCTATGCGAGGATATGCCGGTCGCAGGCGAAACTGGAAGCGCCGCTTTACGAAGCCGCCGTGGACCTGCTGATCGACCTGTCCGGACAGCCGCAACAGGCCACGCTGCCGCCCTATTCCGACGCGGTCTACCGCCGCGAGGCAAGCCTGCTTCCGGACTGGTATCTGCGCTCGGCGGCAGGCGGGATCACGCCGGGCGAAGCCATGGAATTCCTCGATCTGGTCTCTGCCGTCTGCGCGGCGGTGGCGCCATTCGATCCGGTGCTTGTGATGCGCGACTATCACGCCGAAAACCTGCTGTGGCTTCCGGACCGGCGCGGCGTCGCCCGGGTCGGTCTGCTGGATTTTCAAGACGCCCTGCTGGGCCATCCGGCCTATGATCTTGTGTCGCTCCTGGAAGATGCCCGCCGTGACACCGGCCCGTCGCTGCAAAGCGACATGAAGCAACGCTACATCGCGGGCACATCGGTCGATCCGACGGAGTTCGACTATGCCTATTGCGCGATCGGAGCGCAGCGGAACCTCAAGATCATCGGGATTTTCGCCCGGCTGTTCCTGCGCGACGGCAAGGCTGGCTACCTTGACCTGATCCCGCGCGTCTGGGGTCACTTGCAGCGCGATCTGGCGCATCCTAGATTGCAGGGCCTGCGCCGCTGGGTCGGGCTGCACGTCCCGGAGCCGACTGCGCAAACTCTGAACACTATACGCGGATATGCCGATGCATCCTGAATCCGCCATGATCTTTGCCGCCGGCTTTGGAACCCGCATGGCACCGCTGACCAACACGCGACCGAAGCCGATGCTGACCCTCGGCGGGCGACCGATGATCGACTATTGCATCGCGATGATCCGCGCGGCGGGCGACTTCGGCATTGTCGTGAATACCCACTATCTGGCGGAACAGATCGAGACGCATCTGGCGGGCTTGCCGAACCTGCAATGCATCCGCGAGGAACCCGAGATTCTGGAGACAGGCGGCGGGCTGCGCAACGCGCTGCCGCTGCTGGGACAGGCCCCGGTAATCACTGCGAACTCTGATGTGATCTGGTCCGGCACCAACCCGGTTACGCAACTCTTGGCGGCATGGCGGCCGGACCGGATGGACGGGCTGATGACCATGGTTCCGATGACGGCGGCGCGTGGCCATACCGGTTTCGGCGATTTCTTTCTGGAGCCTGACAACCGTCTGCGACGCAGGGGGGAGGCAGAAACCGCACCTTTCATCTACGGCGGCGTGCAGATCATCAAGACGCAGGGGCTTGCGGATTTCAGCGAGGACAGTTTTTCGGTGTCCCGCCTTTGGGATCGCATGATCGCGGCGGGTCGCCTGTTCGGAGTTGTCCATCAGGACGGCTGGACCGACATAGGACATCCCGCCGGCCTGCAGCTGGCCGAAGACACTCTGCAAAGGCGCGCGGATGTTTGAGCAACGCGGGACGCCAAGGGTCTTTGCCCTGCCGGTCGGGGCCGATTTCGGACGCGGCTTTCTCGACGGGTTGCTTGCACGGCTGCAAGGCCAGCCACCCGAAGCACTTGCACGGGTTCTTATCTATGTGAACACCAGGCGGACGGCGACGCGGTTGCACGACATGCTGGTCGCCGGCGGCGCGCTGCTGCTGCCTGATATCCGCCTGATAACCGACCTGGCCAATGATCCGACGGCCCCGGTCAACTTGCCGCCGCGCCTGTCTCCGCTCCGCCGAAAGCTATACCTCGCGCAGCTGATAAGCGGATACCTCGATCATAACGCCAGCGCCGCCCCACGCACTTCAATTTTCGACCTTGCCGACTCGCTTTGCGAACTACTGGATGAATTTCACAGCGAAGGCGTTCCGTTGGACCGCTTGCAGGATTTGGATGTCGGCGACCACTCGGCGCACTGGGAACGAAGCCGAGAGTTCCTGAGCATCCTCATTGAATTTCTGGGCGGGCACGACCTGTCGGACGAAGCCGCGCAACTCTTCACCGCAGCCGAGGCGACAGCGCGGCACTGGCAGGCAAACCCGCCGGAACATCCGGTCATCGTTGCCGGATCGACCGGTTCGCGCGGCGCGACGGCCCTGTTCATGCGGGCAGTGGCGCAACTGCCGCAGGGCGCGGTCGTTCTGCCGGGGCTGGATCGTCATATGGCGGCCTCCACCGCCAGGCGTCTTGCCGAAGACGACCGGATCACCGATCACGCGCAGACCGCCTTGGCGCGGTTCTGCGGCAGGCTCGGCCTGCGGCTTGATCAAGTGTCTACATGGCACGATGAAAAAGCTTTAAGTAATATCCGTAATAAACTGTTATCACTTGCTTTAACACCAGCTCCGGTAACTTACTCATGGCTCGAGCAAGGACCTGCGGTTGCGCCGCATCTAACCGAGGCCCTCGACAAGGTTTCGCTGATCGAAGCGCCGACCCGCAAGGAAGAGGCCGCGGCGATTGCGCTCTGCCTGCGCAAGGCGGTCGAGGACAACCGCAGATCCGCGCTGATCACGCCGGACCGCGATTTGGCGCGGCGCGTCGGCGCGGAGTTATCCCGCTGGGCCATCCTGCCGGACGACAGCGGCGGAGAACCGCTGCACCTGACCCCACCCGGTATTTTCTTGCGGTTGGTGGCAGATATATTCAGTAGAGAATTGACGCCTAAATCGTTGATTTCAATACTGAAGCATCCCTTAGCAGACTCTTGTTCCGACGATCGCGTCGCGCATTTGCAGAACACCCGAAAGCTCGAGATTGAACTCCGAAAAGGCCGGATGCCCGAAGTCTCGCTGGCAAATCTGGCAGAGATCGTCGGTAAATGGGACGACCCCGCATCAGACCGATGGGCCGATTGGGTTAAGACTGTATTGCAAGGCATTAATAAACAATCATTTATGCCGCTCTCAAAGTGGGTATCCCTGCATCGCGCCACGGCAGAGTCTATCGCTGCGGGACCAACCGGGTCGGAGCAAAACGAACTCTGGCGCAAGGACGCCGGGGAAAAGGCCCGGCGCCTGCTGGACGAGCTGGCCGGCGAGGCCGATGCCGGGGGAATGCTGACGACCGCCGAATACCGCGCCCTGCTCGACACCCTCCTGCAAGCCCAGAGCGAACGCGAAGCGGCGATCACTCATCCGCTGGTGTCGATCTGGGGCACGCTCGAAGCCCGTGTGCAAGGCGCGGACCTCGTGGTGCTTGCAGGTCTTAACGAAGGCACCTGGCCGAAAATACCCAAGGCCGATCCGTGGCTGAGCCGGACCATGCGTCAACAGATCGGCCTGCCGTCACCGGAGCGCCAGATCGGATTGTCGGCGCATGACTTTCAGCAAGCCTGCGGCGGGGCCGAGATTGTCTGGAGCCGGTCGCTCCGCGATGGCGATGCGCCAAGCGTCGCGTCGCGCTGGGTCATCCGCATCACCAACCTGCTTGACGGGTTGGGCGACCCCGGAAAAGAGGCGCTGGAAAATATTCGGGCACGGGGCAATTACTGGCTCGATCTGGCCAAATCGGTCGAACGGCCCGAGGCTCTCGTTCCGCCAGCCAACCGCCCGTCACCGCGCGTCCCGCTGGCCGCGAAGCCCGCGGGGCTCTCGGTGACCCGCATCGCTCCGCTGATCAACGACCCGTACCAGATCTATGCCGATGCGGTGCTGAAGCTCAGGCCGCTGGACCCGCTGACGCCCGAGATGGATGCCAAAGTGCGCGGCACGGTTTTCCACGAAATTCTGGAGGCGTTCTCCATGCCCGGCGTCGAGCTGACGGAGGCCGAACTCCTGCGCATTGCCCGGCAAAAACTGGACCGGCATGTAGGACCGCCCGAAACCCGCGAGTTGTGGCTTGGCCGCGTCGCGACGCTGGCAGGATGGATCGTCGAAGAAGAGGCCAAACGGCAGGAGCGGTGCCCGGAAAGCTGGCGCGAAATCCGCGGCGCGCGCGATTTGCCCGATCTCGATTTCACGCTCAGCGCCAAGGCGGACCGGATCGGGCGGACCACGGCGGGTGAGCTGGTGGTTTATGACTACAAGACCGGCGCGGCGCCGGGTCCCACGGACATCGAGCGCTATGAGAAGCAATTGCCGCTGGAGGCCGCGATCATCGCTGCGGGCGGGTTTGCGGAAGTGCCGGCGACCCCGGTGAAAGCGCTGGAATACGTGAGCCTCGCGAGCGGCGGAAAGATCTCTTCCCTTTCCACCAAGACCAAGGACGGCGATGACATGGTCGAAACGACCTGGCGGGATTTCGAGCGGTTGATCACGACCGTCCGGTCAGACGCCTTCGGTTTCACGGCCCGCGACCGTCCGGCCAACATAAAATACCCGTCCGACTATGACCATCTGGCACGCTTTGGCGAGTGGCAGGACACGGACCCTCCGGTGCCGGAGGACATGTCATGAACGCGATTGCAGACGCGACACAGGCGCAAGTGGCGGCGGCCGATCCGATGGCCTCGACCTGGGTGTCGGCCAACGCGGGCTCCGGCAAGACCCGCGTTCTGACCGACCGCGTCGCGCGGCTGCTGCTGCATGGCAACGATCCGCAGCGCATCCTGTGCCTGACCTACACCACGGCGGCGGCGGGCGAGATGCAGAACCGCCTGTTCAAGCGGCTGGGGCAGTGGGCGATGATGCCGACGCCCGACCTGCGCAAAGCGCTGATCGATCTGGGCGAGGATCGCGATTTTCTGACCACCGACAAACTGCGCGAGGCCCGCACCCTGTTCGCCAGCGCGCTGGAAACCCCAGGCGGGCTGAAGATCCAGACGATCCACGCGTTCTGCGACGCGCTCTTGCGCCGGTTCCCTCTAGAAGCCGGAGTTACCCCAAGTTTCGGGCAGTTGGACGACCGGCAGGCCAAGACCCTGCAATCCGAAGTGTTACAGGAGATCGCCGAGGGCAAGGACGTGTCTGCGCTGCAGGACTTCGCCAGATTGTTTTCAGGCTTCGACATTCATCAACAGGTATCCGACATCGCCGGCAACCGCGACGCCTTCGGCGGCAGCGTAAGCGCGCAGGAGTTCGGGTTGATCGCGGGCCAGAGCATCGAGGCGCTGTGCGCCGAGGTGTTCGGAGAGGAGGAGCGGGCGCTGGTGGCGCGGATTATTCCTCTCTTGGAGGGCACGGGTCCCAACAATGAAAAAGCCGCAGCAAAGATGGAAATGGCTTTAAGGACGGCAAGTCCGAACCAGGCATTTCAGAACCTCGAGTCTGTGTTTCTCTTTGGAAAAGACAGCAAGAAAAACGAACCGTTCAGCGCCAAGATCGGCGCCTTTCCGACAAAGGCGTTCCGCGAAGAACACCCCGGCCTCACCGAAGGCCTGAACGCCCTGATGCAGGCCGTCGCGGACGCCCGCGCCGTTCGCACCCGTATTCTGACCTATAACAACAGCCGCGTTCTGCATGAATTCTCCGAAACCTTCCTGCGCCGCTACGAGGCGCGGAAACTGCAACTGGGCCTGCTCGACTTCGACGACCTGATCCACAAGGCGCTGGCGCTGCTGGACAATTCCGACGCTGCGCAGTGGGTTCTGTTCAAGCTCGACGGCGGTATCGATCACGTTCTGGTGGACGAGGCGCAGGACACCAGCCCGAAACAGTGGCAGCTGATCGAAAGGCTGGTCGCTGAATTCAGCGCCGGCGCATCGGCAAGGAACACGCTGCGCACGGTGTTTGCGGTGGGCGACGAGAAACAGTCGATCTATTCCTTTCAGGGCGCGGACCCGCGCGAATTTTCCCGCATGCGCGAGCATTTCCGGCGGCAGTTCACACAGGCCGGCCTGTCCTTTGCAAATCGCGCGCTGAGCCATTCCTTCCGCTCCGCCGAGCCAATCCTGCGGCTTGTCGACAACATTTTTGACGGCAATCCGGTCGCCAGTTTTGAAGGCGGGTGCAGTCATGCGGCCTCTGACCTTGGCAAGCCGGGCCGGGTCGACCTCTGGCCGGTGGTCGAGGATACCCGCGACGCGGAAGAGGTGCCGTGGTACCAGCCGGTCAATTCCGTTCAGTCCGACGACCCGGTCAATCGTTTGGCCGCCAATATCGCGTTGTGGATCAAACAGACCGTCGCCGGCGGGCACCCGGTCGTGGACAATGGCAAGCTTCGGCGCGCGACCTTCGGCGATTTCCTGATCCTGGTTCGCGGACGCGGACAGCGCAGCAAGGTGTCGCTGTTCCAGTCGATCATCAAGCAGCTCAAAGTGCAGGGCGTTCCGATCGCCGGACAGGACCAACTGGACATCGCGGCGGAACTGGCGGTTCAGGACATCATTTCAGTACTCAAGTTCGCCGTAACCGATCAGGACGACCTGTCGCTGGCGGAGGCCCTTCGCTCGCCCCTGATCGGGCTGAGCGAAGCGGACCTGTTCCGGCTGGCGCATGGCCGCAAGAATTCGCTCTGGACCAGTCTGCTGGCGAACAAGGGTGACTATCCGCAAGCGATGGGCCTGCTGTCGGACATGCTGAAACGGGCGGATTTCGACCGTCCGTTCGAACTGATCGAGCGCATTCTCATTCGCCACGGAGGCCGCAAGAAACTGCTGGCGCGGCTCGGCCACGAGGCGGAAGAGGCCATCGACCAGCTGCTGAGCGAGGCGCTGAAGTATGAAACCATCGAGGCGCCGACGCTGACCGGCTTCCTCGACTGGTTCGAAAATGGCGACATCACGGTGAAGCGCCAGTTGGAGCGCGGCGAGAATCTGGTGCGGATAATGACGGTCCATGGCGCCAAGGGGCTGGAGGCGCCGATCGTGATCCTGCCGGATACACTCGACAAGTCTCCGAATGATCCCTCCCGGCTATTCGAATTGCCGAGCGGAGCCATGGCATGGAAATCCGGAGCAAGCGAAGCGTCGGACGTGGAGAAAGCCGCGAAGCAAGCCAAAAGCGCCCGCGAGGCGGAGGAGGCATTGCGCCTGCTCTATGTCGCGCTGACCCGTGCGGAAACGCACCTCGTTGTCTGCGGTGCGGGAAAGCCGCCGCAAAAGCCCGAGACCTGGTACAATCTGGTCCGCGAGGGGCTGGAAAAAGCGGGCGCTGTCACCTGCGATTTCGGGCAGATCGGCGAGGGGCTGAGCCTGCGCAACGAGCACTGGATCGACCGTGTCGATGCAAGCGTCGATGCGCCGGAACCAGCCGCGACCGAACGGCCCGACTGGGCCTTTGCACCGGTGAAGACGCCGGTGCGCCCCGCGCGGCCGGTTTCACCGTCCGACCTTGGCGGCGCAAAGATCATGCCGGGCGACGAAGGTTTGGAAAGCGAGGCGGCCATGCTGCGCGGCACACGCATTCACAGATTGCTGGAATACCTGCCCGAACGCGATCGCGCCGACTGGCCTGCGATGGCGCGGCGCCTGCTGACTTCTGGCCCGGATGCGGCGAAAGAGGCGGAAATCGCGGACTGTCTGGCAGAGGCCGAAGCCGTTCTGACAGCACCCGCGCTGGCCGACCTTTTTCGGCCGGGGGCTTTGTCCGAGGTTGCCGTAACCGCGCCGATTGCGGCACTCGGCGGGCGGGTGATTGATGGGATCATCGATCGGCTGATCGTGCAGCCGGACCGAATCATCGCGGTCGATTACAAGACAAACGCGGTTGTGCCGGGTGCGGTGGCAGAGGTGCCGGACGGCCTGCTGCGGCAGATGGGGGCCTATGTGCTGGCGCTGCGCCGGATTTACCCCGACCGCAAGGTCGAGGTCGCCATTCTCTGGACGAAAACTGCAACACTTTTGACACTTCCGCACGATATAGTGATTGCCGCCTGTGAAAGCTCCACTATATCTTGACCATTGGCCGCAGCATTCCTAGGTTGCTGGCGAGTAAAAATTCAAATGCAGGAGCAGCATTATGACAACCGTAAAGGTCACAGACGCCACTTTTGATGCAGAGGTCAGGAACTCGGACATCCCGGTTCTTGTCGACTTCTGGGCCGAATGGTGTGGCCCATGTAAGCAGATCGGCCCGGCTCTGGAAGAGCTGGCGGAAGAATACGCGGGCAAGGTCAAGATCGCCAAGGTCAACGTAGACGAAAATCCCCAGTCGCCAGCCATGCTGGGCGTTCGGGGCATTCCGGCCTTGTTCATGTTCAAAGGCGGCCAGATCGTTTCGAACAAAACCGGCGCGGCGCCCAAGGCGGCCTTGTCGGGCTGGATCAAGGATTCAATCTGAAGCTTCGGATAATTCGAAAACAAGGCGGCCTTCGGGCCGCCTTTTTCTTTGCCTAGCCGTTGTCGCGCAGGACGTTGCCGGCAAGGTAAAGCGAACCGCAGATCAGGATGCGCGCGCCCGGCCCGGACTTTGCAATATCCCTGACAGCAGTCAGCACATCGGGCGCCACCTCTGCCGTCATCCCGACGGAGCGCGCGGCGGCAACGGTTTCATCTGCCGGCAGAGTTGCGGATTCGCCCGGAATGGACACCCCGTGCAGGCTTTGCGCCACGGCGGACAGCGGTCGCAAATATCCGGAAACGTCCTTGGTGTTCAGCATGCCGGTCACCAGATGCAGCGGTCTTGCAGGCAAGCGCCCCAAAGCCTCTGCCAGCGCGATACCGGCGGCGGCGTTGTGACCGCCGTCAAGCCAGACCTCCGCCCCTTTGACAGCCTCGACCAAGGGTCCCTTGCGAAGGCGCTGCAAACGCGCCGGCCATTCGGCATCCGTCATCGCGGCCTCGTAATTCGGCTTGTTCAGGCCGAGACTTCGCAAAGTGGCAATCGCAGTTCCCGCGTTCACCACCTGATGCGCCCCGATCAGCGCCGGCATCGGCAGGTCCAGCAGGCCGTAGTCGTCCTGATAGACCAGACGCCCGCGCTCTTCCCAGACCAGCCACTGCCGGCCGTGCACCCGCAACCGCGCGCCAACTTTGGCGGCCTGCCGCTCGATAACCTCCAGCGCCGCTTCTTCCTGCGGCGCGATGATCCCGAATATATCAGGCTTCAGGATGCCGGCCTTCTCGCCTGCAATCTCGGCCAGGGTATTTCCCAGATACTGCTGGTGATCCATGGACACGGGCGTGATCACGGTAATGGCCGGGTCAGGCACGACGTTGGTCGCGTCCAGCCGTCCTCCCAGTCCGACCTCCAGCAGGGTGTAGTCCGCAGGCGTGCGCGAAAACGCCAGCAGGGCGGCGCAGGTCGTAATCTCGAAATAAGTGATGTTTTCGCCGCCGTTGACCTGTTCGCAGGTGTCCAGAACCTCGGCCAGGTCGTCCTCGCTGATCAACTCCCCGGCGACGCGGATGCGTTCGTGAAACCGCGCCAGATGCGGCGAGGTATAGGCATGAACCGTGCCGCCCGATCCCTCGATCCCGGCGCGGAGCATGGCAAGGGTCGAACCCTTGCCGTTGGTTCCGGCCACATGGATCACCGGCGGCAGTTTTCGCTCGGGATTGCCCAGCGCGTCCAGCAGGCGGATCATCCGGTCCAGCGTCAGGTCGATAATCTTGGGATGGAGCGACATCAGCCGCTCCAGTATCAAGTCGCTGTGGGCTGAGGTCACGCCTTGGCGTCCCCGGCGGCGGGAGCAGGTATCTCACCCGTCATTTTACCCGGAGGCGGCAGGGTTCCTTTCACCGCCGGCGGCATGCCCATCAGCATCCGCACGAGGGTGATCAGTTCTTCACGCATGTCCTTGCGCGGGATCACACGGTCCAGCATGCCGTGGTCCAGCAGGTATTCCGCCCGCTGAAAGCCCTCGGGCAGTTTTTCGCGGATGGTCTGTTCGATGACGCGCGGTCCGGCAAAACAGATCAGCGCGTTCGGCTCGGCGATATGCACGTCGCCGAGCATCGCGTAGGATGCCGTCACGCCGCCTGTCGTCGGGTGCGTCAGGACGACGATAAATGGCAGGTTCGCCTCTTTCAGCATCTCGACCGCCACCGTCGTGCGCGGCATCTGCATAAGCGACAGGATACCTTCCTGCATCCGCGCGCCACCGGCGGCGGAAAACAGGATCAGCGGGCATTTCTCTTTTACCGCGCGCTCGCAGGCGGCGATGATGGCATTGCCGACGCCCATGCCCATGGACCCCGCCATGAAACTGAAGTCCTGAGCCGCGGCCACGACCTTGGTATGTCCGATATCGCCCAGGGCGACCAGCATCGCCTCTTTCTCGCCGGTTGCCTTCTGGGCCGCTTTCAGCCGGTCCGGATAGCGTTTCTGGTCGCGAAAGCCGAGCGGGTCGGCCTTTGGCGCCGGCACCTCGATCTGAGCGAAAACACCGCCGTCGAACAGCGACTTGAAGCGCTCGCGCGGCGTTATGTTCATGTGGTGGTCACAGTTGGTGCAGACGTTCAGCGCCTCCGCCAACTCCCGATGGAAGAGCATGGTGCCGCATTCAGGGCATTTCGACCACAGATTCTCGGGCGTTTCGCGGCGCGAAAACAGCGAATTGACCCGTGGTCTGACGTAATTGGAAATCCAGTTCATCGTGGCTCCGTTGTGACCTTTGACAAAGCCGAATCTTAATCCGGCACGCAGGGGATTGCAATCAGCGGCGGCGCTTTCGGATCACGATAACCAGATACAGGCCGTAAATCACCACGATGGACAGGGCGTCGACCAACAGCATCGGCCGCAACAGGTCGGTGTCGGATACGGAAAACGGAGTCACATACAGGCTGACGCCCGACAGGCTGCCTTTCAGAGACATGAAGCACATTGCAAAGAAATTATTGACGAAATGCAGCCCGATCGCGGCGCCGATATTGCCGGTACGCGCGGTGATGTCGGCGGCGATCACGCCGACCAGCACCGTTATCAACACGGCAAGCCACGCATTTTCGCCCATAACGCTCGGCTGATAATGCAGCGAGCCGAACACTGCGGAGGGCAGGACCATCCACAGCCAGGGGCTGCGGAACCGCGCCGCGAGCTGTTGCTGCAGATAGCCGCGAAAGATCACTTCTTCGGCGGTGACCTGCACCAGCATCAGCGGCAGAACCGGAACCATCCAGCGCAGCCAGACGCCGAACGGCAGGTTGGGCTCCGGTCCGACCGTAAAGAAGCTGTAGAGCGTTCCAAGACCGGTAATCAGCGCCATCACGGCAAAGGCTATCAGCGCATTGCGGACAGTGCTGCGGGGACTGGCACCGAACAGCGTTCCGAGCGGCCGGCGATGCACCAGTTTCACTATTGCCCAAACCGCCAGAAACACGATGCAAAAGCCGGACAGGAGGAAAACGATCGATTCCGGAGTTGCGCCGAGGCTGCCTGACGACATCACCCGATTGGCAGCTGCCCGGCCGAATACCAGAAAGACCACCAGACCGGTGATCATCGTACCTGCAAAAAACGCGATTCCGATCAGGAAACCCGACAGGGCCAGCCGCCAGAACTCGCTGCGCGCCCGCGCCGGCGCCACGAACTCGGCGAACCGTCCTTCCAGTCTGGGAAAAATCTGCATCGGTTCCTTTGCTTCCGCCTGTTTCTGGAAACGACAGTGGTCTTTCCAGCCAACGGTTTCAAGACTGGAGTTTCGCGTTTCGGTCACGGACCGGTACTGGCGTCGTGGATGGTTGCCTTTGCGGTCGGCTTGCCCTTCAATGGAACGAAAGCCTTAACGTTGCCAAAATTCCGGAAACAGCCCTTGCACCCGATCTATCCCCACCTGTTCGAACCGCTTGACCTCGGCTTCACGCAGCTGCCGAACCGCGTTCTGATGGGGTCCATGCATACCGGGCTGGAAGAGCTGGGCGACTGGCGGCGGGTTGCGGCTTATTACGCCGAACGGGCAAGCGGCGGGGTCGGACTGATCGTCACAGGCGGTATGGCGCCAAACGCAGAGGGCGCCGTGTTTCAAGGCGCAGCCGGACTGTCTGGCGATCAGGATATCGCCAACCACCGGCTGGTGACCGACGCCGTTCATGCCGAGGGCGGGCGCATCGCGATGCAAATTCTGCACGCCGGGCGCTATGCCTATACGCCTGACCTTGTGGCACCATCCGCGATCCGGTCGCCGATCACGCCGTTCACGCCGCGTGAACTGGACGATGCGGGCGTGGAAAAACAGCTGGACGATATCGCAACCGCCGCCGCTCGGGCACGGCGGGCGGGCTATGACGGGGTCGAGATCATGGGCTCCGAGGGCTATTTCCTGAACCAGTTTCTGGTCACCCATACAAACAAGCGCAACGACCGTTGGGGCGGACCGCATGAAAACCGGATGCGCGCACCGGTCGAGGCGGTCCGCCGCGCGCGCGCCGCCACCGGCCCCGATTTCATCATCATCTATCGTCTGTCAATGA
>JBFFQS010000028.1:0-18367 GCA_041573315.1 Amylibacter sp.
ATCCCGACCGTTTCGAGAATTTCTCGGCGCGCTGCGGTGACATGTTGCTCGACTATTCCAAGACCAATCTGGATGACATTACCCGCATCGCGCTTCTGGCCCTTGCCGAAGAATCGGGCCTGACTGCCCATCGCGATGCGATGTTCTGGGGCGAAAAGATCAACCAGACCGAGGACCGGGCGGTACTGCATACGGCACTGCGCAACCTGACAGGCACGCCGGTGATCGTCGACGGCGAGGATGTGATGCCCGGCGTGTTGAAGACCCTGCAGGACATGAAGGATTTCTCCTCCGCCGTTCGGTCGGGCGCAACGCCAAAGGCGGCGGTCTTGTCAGCGGCGGTGGACAGCGCCACCAGATGCTGGTCCGAAGCCTCTTTGCCCAGCTTGTTGACCAGCCATTGCTGCGCGGTTTCCGCGTTGGTCATGGTCTCGATCGTGGTGAAGGTTTTCGAGGCGATGATAAGCAGCGTGCGCGACGGGTCCAGAGGCTCCAGCACGTCGGCGATATGCGCGCCATCGACGTTGGAGACGAAATGCACCGCCGGACCGTCGTGATAGGGCGCCAGCGCCAGCGTCGCCATGACGGGCCCGAGGTCCGATCCGCCGATCCCGATATTCACCACGTCGGTGAACGGCTTGCCGTCCGAGGCGGTAATAGCGCCCGAGCGGACGGCGGCGGAGAAATTCTTCATGTCCTGCAAGGTCTTAAGCACGCCGGGCATCACATCTTCGCCATCGACGATCACCGGCGTGCCCGTAAGGTTGCGCAGCGCCGTATGCAGAACCGCCCGATCCTCGGTCTGGTTGATCTTGTCACCCCAGAACATTGCATCGCGATGGGCAGTCAGGCCCGATTCTTCGGCAAGCGCCAGAAGCGCGATGCGGGTAATGTCATCCAGATTGGTCTTGGAATAGTCGAGCAACATGTCACCGCAGCGCGCCGAGAAATTCTCGAAACGGTCGGGATCGTCGAACAGATCGATGATCCGCCGGTCAGATACGTTGGAATGAATTTCTTTTAGTTTGTCCCAGTTCGACATTATTTTATCCCTCTTCTTACAATCTTATAATTCTTATAGCTCACGCCAGCGGCGCCCGTCCCGATGCATCAGCATCAGGCTGTCTTCGGGTCCGGAGCCGCCGGGGTCGTATGTTTTGGGCTTGTCGCGGCGCGTCTCCCAGCCTTCGATGATCGGATCGGCCCAAGCCCATGCGGCCTCCACCTCGTCGCCCCGCATGAACAGGGTCTGGTTGCCACGAATAACATCCATGACGAGCCGCTCATAAGCATCCGGCATTTCCGCGCCCTGATCGCCAAGCGCCTCTGCGAAGGTCATGTCCAGCGGCACATCGGTCAGGCGCATTCCGCCGGGTCCGGGTTCCTTGATCGTAACCCAGAGCGTGATGCCTTCGTCGGGCTGCAGGCGGATGACCAGCACGTTGCCATGCGTTTCGCGATCGACCTCCTCGAAAATCGAATGCGGTGGGTCCTTGAAGCTTATTGCAATCTCGGAGACATGGGACCGCAAGCGCTTGCCCGTCCGCAGGTAGAACGGCGTACCCGACCAGCGCCAGTTACCGACTTCCACTTTCATCGCGACAAAACTTTCGGTGGCGCTCCTGGGATCGCCGACATCATCGAGGTAGCCTGGCCCCTTTTCGTCCGCGCCGTACTGTCCGCGCACCACGTTCTTGGCGGGCACCGGCTGCAGGGCTCGGATGACCTTGAGCTTCTCGTCGCGCACCGCGTCGGCCTCGTACAGGCTCGGCGGCTCCATCGCGGTCAGGCACAGCAGCTGCATCAGGTGGTTCTGGACCATATCGCGCATCGCGCCGGACTGGTCGTAATAGGCGCCGCGCCCGGTGACCGACAGCTTTTCCCCGACGGTAATCTGGACGTGATCAATGTGCCGGGCGTTCCACAGTGGCTCGAACAGCGCATTGGCGAACCGCACCGCCATCAGGTTCTGAACGGTTTCCTTGCCCAGATAGTGGTCGATCCGGTAAATCTGATGTTCGTCAAAACATTTGGAAAGTTCAGCATTCAGCGCGGCGGCAGAAGCCAGATCGTGGCCGAACGGCTTTTCCACGACGATCCGCGCGTTTTCGTTGGCGGTCTTGTGCTCGCGCAGGCGGCGCGCAAGCGGGCCGAAAAGAGAGGGCCCGACTGAAAAATAGAACGCCTGAATCACATCCTTGCGCAGCTTTCCTCCCAATTCCTCCCAGCCCTCTTCACCCGTCGCGTCGATCTTGACGTAATGAATGTTTTCAAGGAACGCTTTGACCAGTCCCGGTTCCAGAAGGTCCTTGTCGATGAACTCCTCAAGCGATTCGCCTGCGAATTTTCGAAAACCCTTTGAATTCAAATCCGATCTGGCCGCGCAAATTATCTGAGCCGTTTTGGGCATTTGGCCCGCATGCAGCCGCCGATACAGCGCCGGCAGGATCTTGCGCCGCGACAGATCGCCGGTCGCGCCGAAAATAACCAGGTCAAAATCCTCGACCGGTATTGTCTGTGATACCATCTGATCGCCCCTTATGGGTTGCAAGAAGTTTTACCACGCCCCTTGATCGCATCAAGTAAAAGCATCCGCTAGTTCAAAACTGCCAAACATTTGGTCACATTCGTGTGGGTTTTCCTTTCACTGGCTTTCAAGGCCGGAATTTTATCTGTACCGAAGTCTAACATAAGAATGGTGCTCCATGAACGATCAGACATTTTCGCGCGACCTTGATCTCCCGACAGGCAAGTTCGGCAACCCGGACCTGACCGCCAGGGGCGAGCCCCGCGCGAGCGTCGAACTCGCGGCCTTGACGACGCTGTGGTTCAATACCGGAACCCTGTGCAACATCGCTTGTCAGAACTGCTACATTGAAAGTTCACCAACCAACGACAAGCTGGAATATCTTACCACAAATGACGTGCGCGGCTACCTCGACGAGATAGCCTCACTCGGCTGGCAAACGGAAGAGATCGCTTTTACCGGCGGCGAGCCTTTCATGAACCCCGACATGACAGACATGGCGCGGCTAAGCCTCGAACGCGGGTTTCGCGTGCTCATCCTGACCAATGCCATGCGTCCGATGATGCGTAAATCCGTGCAACAGGGGCTGTTGGACCTGCGGCGCGACTTTGGCAACCGGATGACACTTCGCGTCTCGCTGGACCATTTTACCGAAACCTTCCATGACGAAGAACGCGGCAAAGGCAGCTATGCCCTGACGGTTAAAGGCATGGAATGGCTTCGCGATAACGGATTCTCAATGGCGATTGCAGGGCGCACGCTCTGGGGCAGCGATATGGCAGAACAACGGCGGGGCTATGCCAGCTTCTTCGCGGAACACGGATTCGATATCGACGCTGACGATCCGGCACAGACCGTCGTTTTCCCCGAGATGGACGAGAACGCGGATGTGCCGGAAATCACGACCGCATGCTGGGGCATTCTGAACAAGTCGCCGCGTGACGTGATGTGTTCATCATCCCGAATGGTCGTGAAACGCAAGGGCGCCGACAGTCCGGCCGTTCTGGCCTGCACGCTGTTGCCTTACGATCCGCAGTTTGAACTGGGCGGGTCACTGGCCGAGGCACAGAAGCCCGTAAAGCTGAACCACCCGCACTGCGCCAAGTTCTGTGTTCTCGGCGGGGCGTCTTGTTCAGCCTAGCGGACGCGCAGAGCATCCCGCAAAATCCGGTGAACCACCGACATATCGACATCCCGGCTGACGAAGCTGTCGCCGATATCGCGCGCAAGGATAAAGGCTATCTTGCCGTCTCGGACTTTCTTGTCCTGCCCCATCAGTCGGATCAGGCCATCGGCATTCGGCAGGTCGCCTTCGATATCCGACAGATCGGTTTTCATACCCATGTTTTTCAGGTGCTGCCGCACGCGGCTGGTGGCTTCTTGCGAACACAACCCCAGAGCCTCTGAGGTCTGGAAGGCCAACGCGCATCCGATTGCCACGCCTTCGCCATGCAACAGGCGATCCGAATAGCCCGTCGCGGCTTCAAGTGCATGGCCAAACGTATGGCCGAGGTTCAGCAACGCCCGGTCGCCGCGCTCTTTTTCGTCACGCGCGACGATATCCGCTTTCATCTGGCACGACCGCTTAACCGCATAGATCCGTTTCTCGACGTCCCCTGCGGCCAGATCGGGCCCGTTTGTTTCAAGCCAGGCGAAAAATTCCGCGTCCCCCAGCAACCCGTATTTCGCCACCTCACCATAGCCGGCAAGAAAATCCCGAGGCGACAGAGTTCCAAGAACGCCAACATCGGCCAACACCAGTTTCGGCTGATAAAAGGCCCCGACCAAATTCTTGCCGTGCGGAGAGTTGATGCCGGTCTTGCCCCCGACAGAGCTGTCGACCTGCGCCAGCAGGGTCGTCGGTATCTGAACAAAGTCCACGCCGCGCCGCATGATCGCCGCGGCAAAGCCCGCCAGATCGCCTATCACGCCGCCGCCAAACGCGATTACCATGTCGTCGCGCTCCACGCGTTCGTCCAGCAGCCATTCGACAGAGTGCTGCAATTCGGCCCAATTCTTTGTCGCCTCACCGGCCGGAAGCGCCAGCGCAGAGGCCTCGATCCCCGCCTCGGACAACCCCGCGATCAGAGCATCCAGATGCAGGGCCGCCACGGTTTCATCTGTAATGACGGCGACCCGTTTACGGGTCAGCAAAGGCGCGATCAGCGTTCCTGCCTGCGCCAGCAACCCGGTTCCGATCAGAATGTCATAGGACCGTTCGCCCAGTTCGACATGCACAGTCTGTGTCATTCAACCACCTCTTTCACGCCGCTTTTCGGGTCGGCCAGCAAGGCGCGCACCACCTTGTCGGTCATTTGTTCCAGCGACAGTCCGCGTTCGGCCTCAACCGCAATCTCGGCCTTTTGGTAGAAAGGCATCCTTGCTTCGTAAAGCTCGCGCAGCTTTTCCTTCGGGTTCGGAACGCGCAGCAGCGGGCGCGTATCTTTGTGCTTCACCCTGTCCCACAGCAGATCCAGATCGGCTTTCAGCCAGACCGCAACTCCGAACTCGGATATAAGCCGCCGGTTCTCCGCCGACAGGTATGCGCCTCCGCCGGTGGACAGGACGCAGGGCGGGCCCTTCAGCAAACGCTCCAGCACCTGAGTTTCCTTCAGGCGAAAGAATGGCTCGCCGTCGCGCTCGAAAATCTCGGCGATCGACATATTTGCGGCGCGCACCAGTTCCTGATCCGAGTCCAGAAACGGCACGCCAAGGCGCGCGGCAACCAGTTTTCCTATGGCCGTCTTTCCGGCGCCCATCAGCCCGACCAGGACCAGGGTTTTCGACAGCTGATAGGTCAAACGCGCCTCCGGAAAGCAAATTTCTGCCGTGTTGCCCCGGAACGACGATTTCTTTTGCCAAATCGGGACGTATTTCTATGCTGACCGTGAGGTGATAACAGTAATTCAGGCCAAGGCAAGGCTGATCGAAGAATCAATCTGCAGGAAAATTTATTATGGGGCGTATATTCAAGTATCTGGTTTATCTGGTTGTGCTTCTTGGTCTCGGAATTCTTGGATACGCCTATTTGGGCGACATGTCCGCGCCGCAGACCGAAGTTAGCATCCCAGTGGAGACTCAATGAAGCCCCTGATTGTGGCGGCGGCAATACTGGCGCTTGGCGCAGAGGGGATGGCGCAGGAAAGCGCCCCCGTACCGCTGGCGCCGACCATACCCAAAGTTGCCCCTCGCAAGACCAACGAAGTCAGGCTGATCGACGAGTTGATCAGCGTTTCACCGATTGACGGTGTGCGCACGGATGCAGTCGGCTTGTTTCCGGCCGAAACCGTCGGCATTGACGCCGGTTTCTGGGGGCAGAGCTCTGCCGACACCCTCGCGCCATTGATCTCACGGTTTGACACCAACGCTCTGGCGTCGGTCAAGGCCCTGAAAATGAGGATCATTCTTGCGGAACTCGATCCGCCGGAAACCCGGCAGAGCAAATCGGAAATCCTTGTGGCGAGGCTCGACTATCTGATCGCCGCAGGCGCACTCGAACAGGCCGAAGCGCTCTTGCATCTGGCGAACGCTTCAGAGCCCGAACTCTACAGACGCTGGTTCGATGTCGGCTTGTTGTCACAACGCGCGGAGCGGGTCTGTCAGGCGACATTGCAGAACATGGAACTCGCTCCAAGCTACGCTCACAGGGTGTTCTGCCTCGCCCGTGACGGACGCTGGTTCGATTCCGCGCTGACGCTGAAAGTGGCCGAGACGCTCGGCCTGATCGACGCGAGGGATGTTGAGTTGCTGCAAAGGTTTCTCGACCCGGAATTGTTCCACGACGCCCCGCCACCGCTTACCGCCGACAGGCTGACCCCCCTGCGATTTGTACTCTACGAGGCACTGGGTGAACCGCGGACAATCGGGACCCTGCCGCTTGCCTACCTGCATGCCGACCTCCAAAACCGCGTGGGCTGGCGCGACCGTCTGGAAGCCACCGAGAGGCTCGTACAGTCGCAGGCCTTTGGCCCCGGCATGCTCGATTTCCTCTATACCGAGGCAAAGCCCGCGGCATCGGGGGGCGTCTGGGACAGGGTTCGCGCTTATCAGGATTTGCGGCAGGCCCTGCTCGTCAAAGATACAGAGCGTCTGGACAAGGCGCTGTCCGAAGTCATGGAATTTTTCAGCGACACCGGCCTGCTTTATGCGCTTGCCAAGCAACTTGCACCTTTCTGGGCGGGGATCGAATTCGATCCAGCATCCGCGGACGCCCATTTTTTGCTGTCGGCAATCGCCGCAGACGGGTTGCCGACGACCACCCTGCCTGGCAGCGGATCGAGCGCGCTTGTATTCATCAGCGATATCCTGACAAATGCGGAAACGGCAATCCCGAAATCACCGTTGCAATCGGCAATCAAGCGCGGCCTGACCGAAGAGCGGCAGACGCTGACCCTGAACGGCTTCGCCGCAGACCGGAATAAGGGCGAGAGCGTCCTGCGGGCGCTGGAATTGCTGGAGGTTGGCGGCACACGCAACCCTGCGAACGTGGAACAGGTACTGGCGGTTCTTTCCAACGCGGGCCTGCAACGGGACGCGCGGGCCATCGCGGTCGAGATCCTCGTGAACTCCCACGTCTCGGCATGACTTCCGGCAACTGGATACCGGTCTTTCTCGAAGCTATCCAGGCCGAGCACAACGCCGCGGACAACACTTTGCTTGCCTATCATCGCGACCTCGGTTCCTTTGTGGATTTTCTGGCAGACAACGGACGTGATTTAGCCAACGCGACCCGTCAGGACATAGAGCAATACCTCGTGTCGCTCGCGCGCGATGGTATGGCGGGCGCAACCCGCGCGCGACGCCTGTCGTCGATCAGGCAAATCTACCGCTTCGCATTCGAGGAAGGCTGGCGCAGCGACAATCCCGCCGCTCAGGTCAAGGGCCCGAAACCCGGAAAACAGCTTCCCAAAACGCTCAGCGAAACAGAAGTGGACCGCTTGCTCGAAGCCGCCATGACCACGGGCCGGACACCGCTCGATCGCGCCCGCAATACCTGCCTGATGCAGTTGCTCTATGCCACAGGTATGCGGGCAACCGAACTTGTATCCCTGCCCTATGCCGCCGTTCAGGGCAATCCGGAAATGCTGCTGGTCAAGGGCAAGGGCGGCAAGGAGCGTCTGGTGCCTCTTTCAGCACCCGCCAAACTTGCAATCGCGGCCTACCTGCGCACGCTCAGCGAACAACAGCAGGCGCTGGGCGCAAAGAAGCCGCCAACCCATCTGTTCCCGTCCCGCGGCAAGCTTGGCCATCTCACCCGCATCCGGTTCTACACGCTGATCAAGGAGATTGCGGTAACAGCAGGCATCGATCCCAACCGGGTCACGCCGCATGTGCTGCGGCATGCTTTCGCGACGCATCTTCTGGCGCATGGGGCCGACCTGCGGATTATCCAGATGCTGCTGGGCCACGCCGATATCGCCACGACAGAGATTTACACTCACGTCCTCGACGAAAAGCTGCGCAATCTGGTTCTGCAAAATCATCCGCTCAAAGACGGCTAGGCGCGGCGCATCTCGGGCGGCAGCGTATCTTCGCTGGGCCAGTGGCCAGAACTTAAGGTTTCATGGTAACCTTGGGTCAAGCCGGCTCGCCGCATCGCCTCAACCTGTGCTTTAGTATTATAAGATAGTAATTTGTTTTCAATGGATTTACCCGAAACTATTACATAGCTTGTCTGAGAACGCCCCGAGTTGTCAGGCAGGCCGATCGCGCCCGCATTTATCCACGTCACACCGTCGACCTCGGCTTGAAAAGAGACGCCGGAGTGCCCGGAAACCACCCGATCCACGACACAAATCTCCCCCTCCAAAACACTGATTTCACTACGTAAAACCTCTTTCGAAGTTGTTGGCCAGAGGAATTTCGAAATATCCGACGCTCCGCCATGCACAACTGCATAACGCAACCCATTGTGGCGAAACACAATTCTATCCGGTAATTGCCCCATCCAGACCTTCGCCTCGGGCGTAACGGTCTTGCGGGCATGCGCGTACCAGCCCCGCGACAACAAGGAGCATTGCGAGCCTTCTTCATAACCACAACCGCAATCCGGCGCGTCTTCTGCCAGCTGCGCCTCGCAGTTTCCCTTCAGGACGGGGCAGCCCCAGTTCCGGATACGCGCGACGGATCCCGCCGCATCGGCGCAATAGGCCACGATATCACCGGTGCATATTGCGTTTTCGGGAGGAATCCCGGCCTCTTCGGCATGTGCGATCAAAGCGTCGAGCGCGTGCAGGTTCGAGTAAACGCCGCCAAATAACAGCAGGTTCCCTGTCAGTTCGCCAAGATCTTTTATTCGCACAGATCAGCCTTCTCTTGATACGGGTTCCATGTATGCCTTAAATGGCGCCTAGTTTACGTTTTTCGATTATGCAAGGAACCCGCTCCCATGGAAACCGCATCTGGCGAATTTGTGATGTTCGACTTAGGCTTCTGGCTGACAAGTGCAGCCATCTTTTGCCTGTTGGGCATCTCTGCGTTCTTCTCGGGGTCCGAAACGGCTCTGACGGCCGCCAGCCGCGGCAAGCTGCACAGTATGGCGGACAAGGGCGCCAAAGGGGCCCAGGTCGCGCTGAGCCTGACCGAAAAGAGCGAACGCCTGATCGGGTCGATCCTGTTGGGCAACAACCTTGTGAATATTCTGGCGACCGCGCTGGCGACCAACCTGTTTTCACGCATGTTCGGAGACAGCGGAATTTTCGTGGCCACCCTGATCATGACGCTGCTGGTTCTGGTCTTCGCAGAGGTCCTGCCCAAGACCTATGCCATCAACCATTCCGAAACCGCGGCGAACTTTCTGGCGCGGCCCATCTCGGTCATTGTCACGATCCTCGCGCCCGCCGTGGGCGCGATCCAGTTTATCGTCGCTGCGCTGTTGTGGCTGCTAGGAACGCGCTCCGCCAAAGGCGACAACTCGATGGCGACCCGAGAGGAAATAGCAGGCGCCATCGCGCTCGGCCATGTCGAGGGTGCGGTGCACAAGGCGGACCGGGATCGTCTGCTGGGCGCGCTGGACCTGAAGCACCGCGAAGTGGAAGAGATCATGCTTCACCGTTCGGACATCGAAATGATCGACGCCGATGCGGACCCCGATGATATCGTGAGGCAGTGCCTGAGCTCGCCCTACACTCGGTTGCCGATCTTCAAGGGCGATCAGGAAAACATCATCGGCGTTGTCCACGCCAAGGACCTGTTGCGCTCGGTCGAAAACCTGCTGCGCAGCGGCAAGGAAGGCACCAGGCGCATTGCCAAGCTGAACATCATGGATATCGCGATGAAGCCGTATTTCGTGCCGGAGACCACGCCGCTTGACGACCAGATGCGCGAATTCCTGCGGCGCAGGACCCATTTCGCTCTGGTGGTCGATGAATACGGCGCGCTGCAAGGGCTGATCACGCTCGAGGATATTCTGGAAGAGATCGTCGGGGAAATTTCAGACGAGCATGACATCGATTTCGACGAAGCCGCAAAGCGCGACAAAGAGGGTAACTATCTGGTCGACGGCAGTATGACCATCCGCGACCTGAACCGTGCGCATGACTGGTCTATGCCGGACGAAGAAGCGAACACGGTCGCCGGGCTCGTCATTCACGAGGCCCAGACGATCCCGACCGTGGGTCAGGTCTTCATCTTTCACAACTTCCGGTTCGAAGTCGTGGAGCGCGATCAGAACCGTATCACCAAGCTCAAGATCAAGCCGCTCTAGCGGCCCTTGGTCAGGCTGCCCAGGATGCCGCGGACAAGCTGTTGTCCGGCCCTGGACCCGAAAGACCGCGCCAAAGACTTGGTGAAAGCCATCGCCACGCTGTCGCTGCGCGACGAGCGCGACCGCGATGTCTGGCGACTGCTGCTGCCATCATAGCGGCGCGCATTTTTCAGCGCCTTTTCCTCCGCTTCCAGTTTTGCGGCTGCCTCCTCGGCCTCGCGGGCCTCTTGCGCTGCATGCTCGGCACGCTTGGCCAGAATCTCGAATGCGGAATCACGATCCAAATGGGCCTCGTAAATCCCCGCCACGGGCGAACGGTTCATGACCGCCTTGCGTTCTGCGTCCGTGATCGGGCCGAGCTGCGAAGACGGAGGCCGTATCAGCGTCCGCTGGACCACCGAGGGCATACCCTTTTTCTCAAGCGTTGAAACCAAGGCCTCGCCAACCCCGACCTGCGTTATCGCTTCTGCCGTGTCGAAGTCCGGATTGGCGCGAAACGTCTCCGCAGCCAGCTTTAGCGCCCGCTGGTCGCGTGGCGTAAAGGCGCGTAGCGCATGCTGCACCCGGTTACCCAACTGCCCCAGAATATCCTCCGGCACATCGTCCGGGTTCTGAGTCACGAAATAGACGCCGACGCCCTTGGACCGTATCAGGCGCGCGACCTGCTCGACCTTGTCCAGCAGGGCCTTGGGCGCGTCATCGAACAACAGATGCGCCTCATCGAAGAAGAACACCAGTTTCGGCTTATCCGGATCACCGACCTCTGGCAGCGTCTCGAACAGCTCCGACAAAATCCACAGCAGGAAGGTCGCATAGAGCCGCGGCGAGCCCATGAGCTTGTCAGCCGCCAGAATGTTGATCCGCCCCTGCCCGCCCGGCGTCACGGTCATGAGGTCGGTCAGGCCAAGCGCCGGTTCGCCAAAAAATGCGGTCGCTCCCTGATTTTCCAGCACCAGCAGACGTCGCTGAATTGCCCCGACAGACGCCGTACTGACGTTGCCGTAACGCAGGGAGATCTCGTCTGAGTTTTCACCCAGCCAGACCAGCATGGCGCGCAGGTCCTTGAGGTCCAGCAGGGCCAGCCCCTGTTCGTCCGCAACGCGGAAAGCTATGTTCAAAACGCCTTCCTGCGCTTCTGTCAACTCCATCAACCTGGAAAGCAAGAGTGGCCCCATCTCGGTGATCGTGGTCCGGACCGGATGTCCCTTTTCGCCGAACAGGTCCCAGAAGGTGACGGGAAAGGCATCATAGCCGTAATCATCGAAACCGATGGTCGCGGCCCGACTGGTAAATGCCTGGTGGAGTTTGAAATCCGGCGAACCCGCTTTCGCCAAGCCCGCCAGATCGCCTTTTACGTCTGACAGGAACACCGGAACGCCGGCATCCGAGAAACTCTCGGCAAGAATTTGCAAAGTAACGGTTTTTCCGGTTCCGGTCGCCCCGGCAATAAGCCCGTGGCGGTTGGCGTATTTGAGAATCAGGTGCTGGTGTTCCCGATAGTCGGCACCGCCGCCGCCAATAAATAAACGTTCGATTTCGGACATATCCACTCCTTGTCCCGCTCTTTCGCTTCAATCATGACCAAGTACCGTGCATTGGCAAGGATTCGTGCGGTTCTTGTCCAATGCGCATCTGATTAATGCCAATTTTTTATACGTTTGCGCAAAAAAAGTGATCAGAAATCCGGCCTGAAAACGGTTGACGCAAAACACAATCTGACATAGCGTTCGCTCATAAGTCGGCTGGTCCGACGGGGAGAGCCATAATGGCAAGAAAAGACACACTCAGGTGTGTCTTTTCTTTTTGAGGCGGAAACGCCCCGACCCGCAATTCTTTGCCGACAAAAAATTAGCCACTGACATCGGACAGCCATACCGTTAAAAGGCTGTCTGAAACGAATAAAATAGCAGGTTTCCACATGAAGAATATATTGCGCCTAACACTGTTTTTGAGCTGTCTGGCAATGGCGGGTACGTCCATGGCACAGGACGCCGCAAAAGACGGCGAGCAGACCCCTTCAAACGAAGAAACCTTTCCGGTGGCTAAGGAACCTGCCGACGGCCCATATGTCAAATCGGCTTTCGGCACTTGGGAAGTCCGCTGCATCAAGCTTGAAAACGGGGAAAATTGCAGCCTGTATCACCTGATCAAGGATGCCAACGGCAACCCAACGGCCGAAATCAGCATCGTGGCACTGCCCGAAGGAAGAGAGGCCAAGGCTGGCGTAACCTTTGTTTCGCCTTTGGCCACGCTCCTGACGCGCGGCGTTGCCTACAGCATCGATTCCGACCGCGCGCGGCGTTACAATTTCAATTGGTGCGACCGTGGCGGCTGTGTCGCCCGCTTCGGGTTCAGCGCCGAGGAAATCGATTACATGAAGAACGGCAAGGCCGGGACCTTTACGATCGTTGCGCTGGCCGCGCCCGATAGCCCGCTGGCCCTGACATTGCCACTGGCCGGTTTCACCGACGCCTGGGATGCTTTGACAGCGCAATAAACGCGACAGTGTATTTTTGGAAAGGGCCGCATGCCAAAACGTGCGTCCTTTCTTGTTTCATACGGCGGTAAGCGCAATCACCGCGTTCAATCCACCGAATGCGAATGCATTGCTCAATGCGGCAGTGACCTTTGCCTCGCGGGCGGTGTTCGGAACACAATCAATATCACAGGCGGGGTCCGGCTTCTGAAAGCCGATCGTCGGCGGAACGACGCCGTGCTTAAGGGCAGAGATGCAGGCCAGCAACTCCACCGCACTCGTACCGCCGATCAGGTGCCCATGCATCGATTTGGTCGAGGAAACCATTAACTTGTCGGTGTGATCGCCGAAAACTTTGCGGATCGCTTTGACCTCGGTCTTGTCATTGGCGGTCGTCCCGGTGCCGTGCGCGTTGATATAGCCCACCTCTTCGGGATTCAGACCGGCATCGCGCAGGGCGCCGGTAATTGCACGCGCCGCGCCGTCAACGTCCGGCATTACGATATCGGCGGCGTCGGAAGTCATGGCAAAGCCCTTAACCTCGCAGATAATCTCCGCCCCCCGCGCGCGCGCATGCTCGTAATCTTCGAAAACGAAAATCGCGCCGCCCTCGCCCTGTACCATACCGTTGCGCGTTGCACAGAATGGGCGGCAGCCGTCCTTTGACATAACCCGCAGCCCTTCCCAAGCCTTGATACCGCCAAGGTTCAGCATGCTTTCGGTGCCGCCGGTGACCATCACCTTGGCCATGCCCGAGCGGATCATCTGAAAGGCGTGCCCCATGGCGTGGTTGGACGAAGCACAGGCCGTGGCCATGGTGAAAGTCGGACCGCGCAGCTTGTGCGTCATCGAGACATGGGAGGCCGCGGCACTGTTCATCAGGCGCGGAACGACGAAAGGGTGGACCCGGTTCTTGCCGTCCTGATAAAGGGCGCGAAAACTGGCGTCCTGCGTGCTCAGGCCGCCTCCGGCAGTGCCAAGCACGACGCCGGAATTCTCTGACAGCCCGGCATTGTCGAACTCCAGACCGGATTGCGCAATCGCCTCTTTCGAGGCGAGCAGGGCAAACTGCGTAAAAGGATCATAGAGCGTAAGCTGCTGGCGGTCGAAGTAATCGTTCTCGTCGTAGTTCTTTATCTGGCCACCGATACGGATCGACAAGCGCTCAACGCCTTCGAATTCCATTGGCCCGATGCCCAACCGCCCCGCCTGCATCGCGTCAATCGTACCAGACGCGGACAGGGCAAGGGCATTCACCGCACCCTGCCCCGTGATGACGACACGATGCATGAACCTTACCCTGCCTTCTCGGCGACAAGCCGGGCGACGCCGTCGACGATTGTCCGCACGGACGAGACGTCGAAATCGGAAGCCTGGGGTTCATTGGCATTGAACGGAATTTCGATGTCGAACACCTCTTCCATGGCGAAGACGGCTTCGACCAGCGCCATGCTGTCCACGCCAAGGTCTTCGAGCGTGGCATCCATAGACACGTCCTTGGGCTCCAGAAGCGCCTGCTCTGCGATGATGCCGATTATTCTGTCTTCAAGGGACACGATACATTCCAAGCAATATTCAGACTTGAGTGTGCTTACCGAGTTTCATCGTTTTTGGAAACGATTTTCTCCAGTTCTGCGACTTTAGAAACCAGCCGCGGAAGCCGGCGCAATGCCTTGTAAGCTTCCACATTCAGGTCCATACGCATGGCCGGATTGCCCATCATGACACGACCGGACGGCACGTTGCTGGATATTCCGGATTTCCCCGCGACGATCACGTCAGAGCCGATGCTCAGATGGTCGGCAACACCAACCTGCCCGCCCAGGACGACGCGGTCGCCGACCACGGTGCTGCCGGCAATGCCGACCTGACCGCAAAGCAGGCAATTCTGCCCGACCCTGACGTTGTGGCCGACATGCACCTGATTGTCCAACTTGGTTCCGTCGCCGATTTCCGTGTTGGCGATCGTCCCGCGGTCTATGGAACAGTTCGCGCCCATCTCGACCCGGTCGCCGAGCACAACGGTGCCGAGCGAGTTGATCCGAACGAACCCCTGCGTCTTGCCAAGCTCCGAAATCCGGCCAGAGGCCTTGGCCTCTTCGATCGCACCCGGCTTCGGGGTGACATAGGAAAACCCGTCGGCGCCGATCACGGCATTGGCCTGACAAATAAATCCGTCGCCGATTTCCACGCGCGCCCCGACCCGCACTCCGGAATAGAGCAACAGATCCTTGCCGATCCGCGCATCCTCGGCAATCGAGCAGTGCGACGCAATTCGGGCATTGTCGCCTATGACGGCCCGCGCGCCGATTGTCACGAAAGGTCCGATCGCGGCGTTTTTGCCGATAACCGCCGTCGGATCGATGATTGCGCTGGGATGGACTCCATTCGGAATTTCAGGACGCTTTTCGAAGAAATCGTTCACGCCGGACAGGACATAGCGCGAGCGCGGTGCAAAGATCGCCGCGACCAGCCCCATGCCCTTCCAGTCGGCACCCGGCCAAACAACCGCAGCGCGGGCGTTCGATGCTCTCAGATCGTCTTCGTATTTCGGCTCCATCGCAAGGGCCAGAGCATCCGGCCCGGCAGTCGCAGGCTCTGCGACAGCGCTGACAGTACAATCGGCGTCGCCGGCAAAATCTGCACCAATGGCTTCTGCGACCTGTTTTACGGTATAGCTTTCCATTCCGGTCCTCCGACACAAAAGGGCGCCGGATCCGGCGCCCCCTGAACCCGTTGACAATTGGTTTAACCGCGTGTCGCCTGCATTGCCACCCCTGCTTTCGTGAGGGCATTAAAGACGGTCGCATCGCGGCCATAGACATCGGCACGGTATTTAACCTCGCCATCTTGGTCCACGAAAGCCGTACTATAGGTTACGTAAACCGGAATTGACTGTTTCAGATTCACATAGGTTTCCTTGCCGGTATCCAGATAGCGCTTGAAAAAGCCCTGCGGGTCGGACGTCTGCCGCCGCAGCAGCGTGTAAGCGAACTCGAACGGTTTCTGTACGCGGATGCAACCGTGGCTGAACGTCCTGAGGTCCTTGCTGAAAAGACTCTTGGCCGGTGTGTCGTGCAGATAGATATTGAACCGGTTCGGGAACATGAACTTCACCCGCCCGAGCGCGTTTCCGGGATCGGGCTGCTGCTTGATGTTGTACGGAAAATTCTTCTCGTTATATGCAGTCAGGTCCAGGCTGGCCGGATTGACCTGCGCGCCGGCCTCGTTGAACAGCTTCATATTCTGGCGGCTCAGGAAGCCGGGGTCCTCTTGCAGGATCGGCAGGTATTCCTTGCCCGCGATCGAGGCAGGGACATGCCAGGTCGGGTTGATCACCATATAAGTCATCTCGTCATAAAACTCGGGCGTCTGATCCTTGCGCGTGACGCCGACGACCACGCGGGAGGTGAAGCTCGGCTTGCCGTTGTCATACATATTGACTTCGAAAGCCGGGATATTGACCACGATATGGCGCGCGCCCCTTTTGAAGTTCAGCCAGCGCTGACGCTCCAGGTTGACCATGACCTTGATCATCCGGTCTTGCGGGGTGAAATTCAGGAATTGGATTGTAGTCCTTCCTACAACTCCGTCTGTGTTCAAGCCATGATCCTGCTGGAACCGCTGGACCGCGCGATACAGGCGTTCATCGAAATCCGGGCTGTTACCCAGATTGCCGTAGCCCAAGCCCGAGAGCCGCTCTCTGAGGATCTGGACATTGCCGTTCGACATTCCCGGTTTCAGGGTCGCATTCGGCAGCTGCCTGCCATAGTCGCCACGTCCGACCTGGCGCTCCAGAACCTTTCGTTCATCCAGCAACCGTTGATAGGCGGGGCCGCTCGGGGCCAGTGCCTCCATGAAACCGCGACCCGTGCTTTTGGACATGGCGTCCAGCAAGGCCTCCGGGTTCAGCCGCCGCTGTCTGACTGCGATATTGTCATCGAGCCTGCTCGCGTTCAGAACACCCGAGCTGATATCCTGCGCGTAACGCAGGAAGGCTTTGGACGCGATGACCTCGGCAACAGCCTGCTGCTCTGCAGTGCGGGATCTTTTCAGCGCATCCTCCAGTTCCCCGGCCCGATAGTTGGCGGTCGGAAGCGCATGATCTCCAGAGGTTTCCAGAGCATCGATCAACGCCTTCTGCCGGGTCCGGTTGGCTTTTCCGACCCACATCGGCTCAAAATTTCGGTCAGCGTAGAACTCTTTGACCGCCTGATCGGACCGTGAAAGTCCGGAAACCGTCTGGGCAATATATTGGTTCAGGGCACTCTGTGCGAAAACCGGATTAATTGGAAAAACAACTGAAAGCACAGCCACAACGGCCAGCGCTTTCGCCATAACAAATGTATTTTTAAACATGCTCGTCTCTCTGCGGCGCCTCTTTTGTTTTCTTAGGGGCACCTTTCCTGAAAGGCGTCCCGCAGTCCAATCAAATTTTCGGCAGATTATCGCCGAATCCGGCGCGACGCCGTCGCGAACACGCGAACAAAGCAAGATCAAATGCGCTTAAACTGATTCGGACTGTAAGCTAATAACTTATAAGCAAAAAATCGCCACCCCAAAAAGTTTGCACTTGGAGAAGGAATCGCCTTGTGGCATAAAAACCCCAATAGGCATTTTTTAAGATGTCAAAATCGGTCACAAAACTGGCCACGGCGAACGACGCAGTTAAACGGGACAGGCAAGTTTCATGCAAAAAAATATCGGCTCAAAGTTGACCCGCCGCTCAGTCTTGGGCGCTTTTTCGGGGATAGCGATGATTTCGGCGGCCCCTTCCTACGCTGGGCTTCCGGCATTTTTGCGTGGTGCCGGTGACATCCGGCGGATCAAGATGCGGTCGGGCCGGACCGGCGAAATGATCGACACCGTTTACTGGGCCGACGGCGAATATATCAAACCGGCCCTGGCAGAACTGAACTACTTCATGCGCGACTGGCGCGAGGACGCGGTTGCCCAGATCGACATCCGGAATATCGACATTCTGGCCGCGGCACATCACCTGCTGGAAACCGAGGAACCCTATCAACTGTTGTCCGGATACCGCACTGCGCGCACAAACGCTTATCTGCGCAGCAAGAGCCGCAAGGTCGCCAAAGACAGCTATCACATCAAAGGCAAGGCCGCCGATTTGCGACTGTCTTCGCGTAGCGTGAACCAGATGGCGCGCGCTGCCATGTCGATCAATGTTGGCGGCGTCGGTCGCTATTCCCGGTCCAATTTCGTCCATGTGGACTGTGGGCCGGTCCGCAGTTGGGGCGCCTGAGCCCCGTAAGCCGCTTAATTTAAGTCGAATTCAAACCCGCCCAACGGCGGGTTTTTCATTTTCTGCGTTCAGGCGCGGACGGTCCCGTCACCCTGAACGATATATTTGAAGCTGGTCAGCTGTTCGGCGCCGACCGGCCCGCGGGCATGCAGCTTGCCGGTCGCGATGCCGATCTCTGCCCCCATGCCGAATTCCGCGCCGTCAGCGAATTGGGTGGACGCGTTGCGCATCAGGATCGCGCTGTCGACTTTCTTGAAGAAAGTCTCAGCGGCCTCGTCGTCCTCGGTCATGATACAGTCGGTGTGGTTAGAGCCGTATTTCCGGATATGCTCGATCGCGCCCTCTACGCCGTCAACAACACGGGCCGCGATTATCATGTCCAGATATTCACGGCCG
>JBFFQS010000029.1:0-17869 GCA_041573315.1 Amylibacter sp.
CAAACCACTTCGGACAAGTCCCTTGCGCCTGCTGACAATCCTTTTCTACTTCCTCCTCGCCGCCGCGGCCCTAGCGGAGGAGCATGTCAGCCTTGAACTCGTGCTTCTGGCCGACAGCACCGGATCGATCGACACGCAAGAGATTATCTACCAGCGTCAGGGCTATGCGACGGGAATTTCGCATCCCGCCGTGGTCGATGCGATCATGAACACCGAAACCGGCCGGATCGCCGTGATCTATGTCGAATGGGGTGACAGCCGCTCGCAGGAAGTAATCGCGCCATGGACCATCATCGCCAGCCAGCAGGACGCCGATGAATTCGCCGCCAGGATACTCTCCGAAACCGGTCGCCGCGCGCGGGGCCGCAACGCGATCGGCGCGGCATTGCTGCGCGGACGGCAATTCATTCAGGAAAACGACATCGAAAGCACGCGGCAGGTGATCGACATGTCCAGCGACTCGGCAAACAACCGGAACGCAACGTCGATCACGCGGGCCCGCGACCGCATCGTCGCGGACGGGATCACCATCAACGGGTTGCCGATCCCGTGCCGCCATTGCGTCCGCCGGTCAGACGCCAGCGCCCGGCTCGAACGCCACTATCGGGAACAGATCATCGGCGGCCCCGGCGCCTTCGTCGTCACCGTGGACGACATGATCGACTTCGCCGCCGCCGTGCGCCGCAAGCTGGTGCTGGAGATCTCGGGAACCATGCCGGAACGGCGCTACGCGGCGGGCGCTCCGACCGGAAATTGAGGTTTGACCGCGCGGGCGATGTAATTCGCCAAGCGCACCCGCCAAAAACTCGACAATTCCCAAACCCGCCCCAATTCTATACTTTGAACCAAAGAAAACGACGCACACGGACCCGCCGCCATGCGCCTGCTGACAACCATTTGCTGCCTCCTCCTCGCCGCCACGGCCCACGCGGCCGAAAGGGTCAGCCTCGAACTCGTGCTGCTGGCCGACAGCACAGGGTCCATCGACGACGCGGAAATCACCTTTCAGCGGCAGGGCTATGCCGAGGCGATAACCCATCCCGACGTCCTCGACGCCATCACCTTTTCCGGCGAGGGCCGGATCGCGGTCACCTATGTCGAATGGGGCGACTACACCTCTCAGGCCGTCGTCGTGCCGTGGTCGGTCATCGGCAACGCGGCAGACGCGGAAAAATTCGCCGCCGACCTGCTGGCGGTTCAGGGCCGCCGCGCCTTCGGGCGCAACGCCATCGGGGCGGCGCTGCTAAAGGGGCGCGACATGATTCTGGAAAACGGCATCGACAGTTTCCGGCAGGTCATCGACCTGTCGGGCGACAGTGCCAACAACTGGAACGGCCCGACGGTCGGCGATGCCCGCACACAGGTTCTGGACGCGGGCATCACCATCAACGGGCTGGCGATCCTCTGCCGCTATTGCGAGTCGGGACGCGCCGGTTCCGGTGACCTCGAATTCCGGTACGAGACAGAAATCATCGGCGGCCCCGGCGCCTTTGTGGTGACAGCCGACGACATGCTGCAATTCGCCGCCGCCGTGCGCCGGAAACTGGTGCTGGAAATATCGGGGAAAATGCCGGAACGGCGTTTTGCGGCAGGATCACCGGCCGGTAATTAACCTTTCCCCGCCCCGGCGCTGTCATACGCCCTGTGCACGGATATCATACACAAATCATACGCTTTTCACAGGCCGTTTCCGGACCGGATTTGACAGGTTAACGCCCCGTGCGCTACCCCGCCTCGCGCAGCTCTTCCAGTTCCAGCCACTCTTCCTCGGCGTCCGAGAGCTTGTGGTGGCGCTCGACCAGAGCATCGCTTGCTTTCTGGAATTTCGCGGGGTGTTCGCTGAACAGATCGGGGTCCGCCAGCAACTCTTCCAGCTTGGCGATCTCGGCGTTCAGACGTTCGATTTCCTTGGGCAGAGCCTCCAGCCGGTGCCGCTGCGTGAAGCTCAAACCGCCGGATTCACCGTTTGAAGGGGTGCTCGTAACGGATTGTTTAGGCGCTGTTTTCTTTTGCGCCTTGACCGATTTCTCATCCGCCCGCCGCTGGCTCTGATAGTCCGACCAGCCGCCGGCATAAATCGTCGCCTTGCCGTCGCCCTCCATCGCGATGGTGGTCGAGGCGATCCGGTCGATAAAGTCCCGGTCGTGACTGACGAGGATCACGGTGCCCTCGTAGTCGTCCAGCAGTTCCTGCAACAGGTCCAGCGTCTCGACGTCGAGGTCGTTTGTCGGCTCGTCCATGATCAGGAAATTGCTCTCCCGCGCCATCAGGATCGAAAGCAGCAACCGCGCCTTCTCGCCCCCCGAAAGCGCCGAGACCGGCCCCCGCGCCTGCTTCTCGTCAAACAGAAATTCTTTAAGGTATCCAACGACATGCTTGGCCGAACCGCGCACCATAATCTGGTCGTTCCGGCCCGAAAGCCCAAGCTCCTTGTCGCCGGTCAGGCTCTCCCAAAGCGTCGCTTTCGGGTTCAGCTGGTCGCGGTTCTGGTCGAACAGCACCGGCAGCAGGTTGGTCCCCAGTTTTACCTTGCCGGTATCCGGCTCCAACTGCCCCGTCAGCATGTTCAGCAGGGTGGTCTTGCCGACACCGTTCGGCCCGACCAGCGCGATCCGTTCGCCGCGCTGTATCTTGATCGAGAAGTCCGAGACAATCTGCCGACCGCCAAAAGATTTTGAAATATCAGTGGCTTCCACCACCAATTTGCCGGATTTCTGACCGGAACTGAACTCCATCTTCGCCGTTCCGGTCCGCGTGATCTGGTCCGCCCGCTCCTGCCGCAGCCCTTGCAGCCGCCGCACCCGTCCCTGGTTCCGCTTGCGCCGCGCCGAGATACCCTCGACCGCCCACCGGCCCTCGGCCTTGATCAGCCGGTTCAGCTTGTGCCGCTGCATGTCCTCTTCGTCGAAGATTTTGTCGCGCCACTCTTCAAAGGCCTCGAAGCCCTTGGGGTTCTGCCGCGCCACGCCCCGATCGACCCAGATCGTTGATCTGGTTAGGTTTTTCAGGAAGGCGCGGTCATGCGAAATGATCACGAACGCTTGGCTGGTCTGGCGCAGATGCTCCTCCAGCCAGCGGATCGCGACGATATCCAGGTGGTTCGTCGGCTCGTCCAGCAGCATCAGTTCCGGTTCCGCCGCAACGATCTTGGCCAGCGCCGCGCGCCGCCTCTCGCCGCCCGAAGCCTCCGATGGCTTCCGGTCCAGCGCGAGTTTCAAGCCATCCGCCACGACATCGACCTTGTAGACCTCGTTCGGGGACAGCCCCTCGGTCGCGAATTCACCCAGCGTCTTATAGCCCGACAGGTCCGGGTCCTGATCCATATAGCCGACCGTGATCCCCGGTTTCACAAAGCGGTTGCCGCTGTCCGGCTCGACCAGCCCTGCGATGATCTTGAGCAGGGTCGATTTGCCCGAGCCGTTGCGACCGACCAGACAGATGCGCTCGCCCTCCTGCAGGTTCAGGTCAAGCCCCGTGAACAGGGGATCGCCGCCAAAAGTCAGACGGATATCGCTCAGTGTCAGGATCGGTGGTGTTGCCATTCGCTCGCTATCGTTTATCGCAGGGTTCCGGTCAAGCCCGAACCGTTCCGTCGGGGCAGAGGGACCTGATAAACCTTATTTTACATGATCCCTGCGCTATTTAGGCAGTCCTGCGCGTTTGGCAAGCTATCGTCGCTTGCACCGGCCCCCGACAGGCCCTAAAACGCTGCGGAGGTAGCGAAAAACCAAGGGCGGAAATATGCTGAATTCGATGCGTTCAAAGAATAACCGGTCCATCATGTACATACTGATGGCATTGCTGATCGTGGGTCTTACCGGTTTCGGGATCAGCAGCTTCACCGGCGGGTCGCTGCGCAGTATCGGCTCTGTCGGCGATGAAAAAATTGCAATCGACGCCTATGCCCGCCAGATGAACCAGACCATCCAGAGCGTATCGCGCCAGATCGGGCGCAACCTGACACCGGCAGAGATCGAAAGCTCCGGCATCCAGCGCGCCGTTCTGGCAGAGGTCGTCGCGACCGCAGGCATGGACAACGAAGCCAGTCGCCTGGGCCTGAGCGTCGGCGACGCCGCAGTGCGCGAGGAACTGCTGAATACGCCCGCCTTCAAGTCGCTGGCCGGAGAGTTCGATCCCGAAGCTTACAAATTCGCCCTCGAACGTGCGAACCTGAGCGCGACGGAATACGAGGAAACCCTGCGAAAGCAGAACGCACGCGGCCTGATCGAGAGCGCGATCGCCTCTGGCATTCAGTCCGGCGAGACCGCAGCCAGGACATTTGTCACCTTCGCCGGCGAAACCCGCGACATTGAATGGGTCGAGCTGACCGCCGATTATCTGACCACGCCCGTCGGCGAGCCGACCGAAGAACAGTTGGTCGAGCAATATGAGTTGAACCCGGAGGCCTACACAGCGCCGCTGACCAAGGACATCACCTATGTCTGGTTGTCGCCCGACAGCCTTACGGATCAGGCCGAGGTGACAGAGGCCGAACTTCGCGAAGCCTACGATATCAATTCAGAGCGCTATAACCGCCCTGCCCGCCGCGCCATCGACCGGATCGTGTTCGGCAGCCAGCAAGAGGCGCTCGACGCGCGTGCTCGGCTCGACTCCGGTTTGATCGACTTCGACACGCTGGCAGAGGAGCGCGGCCTGAAGCTCGAGGATATCGATCAGGGTGAGGTGGAGCAGGACCAACTGCCGCAAGCCGTCGCCGATCTTATTTTCAACGCCGCCGATCCCGGCGTCGTCGGACCGGCGGATACTGACCTTGGACCCGCGCTCTATCGCATTAACGCCATTTTCGACGAGAACATCACGCCTTTCGAAGAGGTCGAGGACGACCTGCGCGAAGAGCTTGCCGCAGAGCACACCGGCGTCATGGTGTTGAACATGCTGCCGGAAATCGACGACATGCTGGCCGCCGGCGCGACGCTGGAAGAACTGGATGCAGAGACTGAAATGGAACTCGGTTCCCTGTCCTACTCCGCCGATGTAACCGACGGCATCGCCGCCTATGACGAATTCCGCATCGCCGCCGATGCGGCTGCCGAGGGCGACTTTCCGCAAATCGAGAACCTGTCGGACGGCGGCGTATTCGCGCTGCGTGTCGACAGGGTCACCCAACCGGTCCGTATCCCGCTGGACGAGATTCGCGATCAGGTCGCCGAAGACTGGAAAAGAGCAGAGACCGTGCGACGGCTGACGGAACTGGGCGACCGCTTTGCCGGCCGCTTGGCCGAAACCTCAGACTTCGGGTCGCTCGGCATCATGAGCGAAACCGCCACCGGCCTGACCCGCGCCGGTTTCGTCGAGGGCACGCCGCCCTTGCTGGTCACGAAAGTATTCGGCGTGGATCAGGGACAGGCCGTCGTGGTCGAGGACACCGGCAGCGTGTTTCTGGCCCAGGTCATCAAAGTGACGCCCGTGGACCTGAACAGCACTGAAAACCAGACCATGATGGGCCGTATCGGCGACCAGATCGATCAACAGATCGCTCAGGATGTGCTGGACGCCTACAAGGCGGCGGTGCAGGAGGCTGCGGGGGTAACGCTGAACCCGAATGCGATCTCGGCCGTCAACAGCCAGTTGCTCTCTGGTGGGGCGGGCGGTTAATGAGCTTGTCGCCCGGCTTCAAAGAGTTCGAACAGGGGTACGACGCCGGCAAGAACCAGGTTGTTTATCAGCGTCTGGTGGCCGATCTGGATACGCCGGTTTCACTGATGCTCAAGCTGGCACAGGCGCGTGAAGACAGTTTCGTTCTGGAAAGCGTGACCGGCGGAGAAGTCCGTGGCCGTTATTCCGCCATCGGGATGAAGCCCGACGTGATCTGGAAATGTAACGGCGCTGCCTCTTCCATCAACAGGCAGGCCAGTTTCGACCGCGACACGTTCGAGCCGCAGTCGGGCGATGCGCTGACCAACCTGCGCGCCCTGATCGAGGAAAGCCGCATCGACCTGCCCGGCGACCTGCCGCCGCTGGCCGCAGGCCTGTTCGGCTATCTGGGCTATGACATGATCCGTCTGGTCGAGCACCTGCCCGACGTGAACCCCGATCCGATCGGCACGCCCGACGCCGTTCTGATGCGACCCGGCGTTGTCGTTGTCGTCGATGGCGTCAAGGGCGAGATCACCGTGGTCAGCCCGGCATGGCATTCGAACGGCCAGTCGGCGCGCGCGGCCTATGCGCAAGCCGGTGAACGCGTCATGAACGCGATCCATGACCTCGACCGTCCGGTAGCCCATGAAACCCGCGATCTGGCGGAGGCGGGCGAAGCGCCGGAGCCGGTGTCGAACACCAGCAAGGAACGCTATTTCGAGATGGTCGAGACCGCCAAGGAATACATCCGGCAGGGCGACATCTTTCAGGTCGTGCCCAGCCAGCGCTGGTCCTGCAAGTTCGACCTGCCGCCTTTCGCGCTCTATCGCGCGCTGCGGCGCACGAACCCGTCACCCTACATGTTCTTTTTCAATTTCGGCGGTTTTCAGGTAATCGGCGCAAGCCCGGAGATTCTGGTGCAGGTCAAAGGCGACAAAGTCACGATCCGCCCGATTGCCGGAACCCGCCCGCGCGGCAAGACGCCAGATCAGGATCTGGCCTATGAAAAAGACCTGCTGGCCGATCCCAAGGAACTGGCCGAGCACCTGATGCTGCTGGATCTCGGCCGCAACGACGTCGGGCGCGTGGCGAAGATCGGCACCGTCAAACCGACCGAGCAATTCATCATCGAGCGCTACAGTCATGTGATGCACATTGTCTCCAACGTCGAAGGCGTGTTGAGCGACGACCACGACGCCCTGTCGGCCTTGCTGGCGGGCCTGCCTGCGGGCACCGTGTCGGGCGCGCCGAAGGTGCGTGCCATGGAAGTGATCGACGAACTGGAAAGCGAAAAGCGCGGTGTTTACGGCGGCGGGGTCGGGTATTTCTCGGCCAATGGCGACATGGATATCTGCATCGCCCTGCGCACGGCTGTCACCAAGGAAGAGACGCTGTATATTCAGGCTGGCGGCGGCGTTGTTTTCGACAGCGACCCCGAGGCCGAGTTCCAGGAAACCGTCAACAAGTCGAACGCTCTGCGTCAGGCCGCGCGGGACGCGGCGCTGTTCGTGAAGCACCGCGCCGGCAACTGAACCTAATTCCCTTTGATACTGGCGGAGACCGGCGCGATCGCCACGTTTTGCGCGGTACGGCTTTGCGTCCATGACTTTATGGCATCAATGGTGCCGGCGCGAGTCGAGCCGATGACCAGAACATGCCCGCTGCGCGACGCTTCTGCCGCCGCGCGGTCCAGATGGCGCTTGATGGCTTCCTCCGATTCGCCCTTCTGGTCGAGCGAGCGATAGATCAGACCGGCCGGAACCCCGGCCTTGTCGGCCTCGCGCAGGACCACGTTGAGCCCCTGCTCATAGGTCACCACGCCATGACCGGTTTCATTCAGCGCTTCCAGCACATAATTCGACAGCACACGGTCGTTCTGCAGCGTTGCCTCCGGCACATCCAGCAAGCCGACAGACTGAGGAATGATATCGAAGAACTCGGTCAGCAGATCGGCGACTTGTTTTTCGGACTGTCCACCGGACAGGCTCAACTCGACGGATCGCGGCGACAGGGCCAGCACTTCGTGCCCGTTCTCGAAATAGCTTTTCGCGGCCAACGACGCATCGCTGCGATCCACGGCGACGGCAAAGGTAATCGGCAGGTCAATCGTTGCCGCTTCGTTCAGCGCCACGCCCGCATTGCCGACGTCAACCAGAATGATCGACATGGTCGGCTTTTCACCGGGATCGAACAGAACGCCGTACGCGTCGATTGCGCGTCGCTTTTGCGGTGCGGCCTCCGGCGCTTCCGGTTCCACTGTCAGGATTGCCACCTCGTCCGGCTCCGGCCGGACGGATTTCGGCGCGACCAGTCGTTTGGCGGCAGCCGGTGGCGGCGCCTCCGGCAGGGTCGGCGCAGGAGGCACGGCGGCCACTCCTGCATCATCGGATTCGGTGACGGTTGGCAGTGTCGAAGTATTCGGCCTGCCGAACTGTATTCCGCCGGATCGCGCGGTGTCGTCCGAAACGACCGGCAGGCGTGAGCGGCGAACCACGGGTTCTGCCACCTGCTCTGACGACGCCTGTTCTTCCTCGGGCTGCGCTTCGGGTTCAGCAGGGACTATGGAGGCGGGTTGCGGTTCTGCTTCAGGCTCGGGCTCAGGTGCCGGAACAGGAACAGGAACCGGCGCCGGCTCTGGCGCTGGTTCCGGCTCTGCCTTGGCGATTTCAACCGGCGGATTCGGAACCGGCGCAACGGGTTCCGGCGCGGGTGCCACCTCGGTCAGGGTACCGGGCTTTTTCAGAGGCGCAGGAGCAGCGGGTTCCGCCAGTTTTGGCTGCGGTGTATCTTTTGGCACCGGGGCGGGCTGCGGTGCTGGCTCCACGACCACCATAGGCGCTTCTTCTTCGGGAAGTTCCTGCGTGGCTGGTTCCGCAGGCGCGGGTTCCGCTACGACCGCAGGCTCCTCCTCGACCTCGGGCTCAATCGGCTCTGGCCGCAAAGGCTCCGCGGCCTGTTCCTCGACGGTTTCAGCCGGCTCCGGCTCCCGTACTTGCAGAGGTTCCGGGATTTCCGGTTCGACGAGCGCCTGCTCGGAGACTTCCTTGCCATCACGCGGCGAACGTATGTCGCCCGAGAGGATCGCCACTACGGAAAAGATCAGTGCCGAGATCACAAGCCCGACCAGGAACCCGACGATTCTACGCCCCATATTCTGTCCCTCTGCCTTTTAAGCCTGCGTTGCGGTTGACCATTGTGCCATGCATTGAAGTTGTATAACTGGGAAATGCCCGTTAATCATCCGAATAATAGCTTGTATGGAGAAGTTTAAAAATGCTGTTGTTGATCGATAACTACGACAGTTTCACCTACAATCTGGTCCACTACCTGGGCGAAGAGGGTGCCGAGGTCGTTGTCAAACGCAACGACGAACTGAACGTGCAGGAAGCCATGGCTCTGCGCCCGTCCGCAATCGTTCTCTCGCCCGGCCCCTGCACGCCGGATCAGGCCGGCATCTGTCTGGCGCTGACCACGGCTGCGGCGGAAACCCGCACGCCATTGCTCGGCGTCTGCCTGGGACATCAGACCATCGGTCAGGCCTTTGGCGGCAAGGTAGTGCGCTGCCACGAGATCGTGCATGGCAAGATGGGCAAAATCTATCATGACGGCACTTCGGTTTTCGCCGGTTTGCCGAGCCCGTTCAAGGCAACGCGCTACCATTCGCTGGTGGTGGAGCGCGCCACCCTGCCCGACGTTTTGCACGTAACCGCCTGGCTTGACGACGAAGGCAAGACCATCATGGGCCTGAAGCATCGCGACCTGCCGATACACGGCGTCCAGTTCCACCCGGAGAGCATCGCCTCCGAGCACGGGCACCAAATGATCCGCAATTTTCTGGAACTCTCGAAGGAACCGGCATGAGCGATGCACTGAAGCCCCTGATCGCCAAGGCCGCCGAAGGCCCCCTGACCCGTGCAGAAGCCGAAAGCGCCTTTAATATCATCATGGAAGGCGAAGCGACAGCAGCCCAGACCGGCGGTTTCCTGATGGCGCTGCGCACGCGTGGAGAGGTCGTTGACGAATTCACTGCCGCGGCGGCCGTCATGCGCTCTAAGTGTAAGCCCGTGAAAGCGCCCGCAGGCGCGATGGATATCGTCGGCACCGGCGGCGACGGGAAATCGACGCTGAATATTTCCACGGCGACCGCTATCGTGACGGCCGGCGCGGGTGTCGTCGTCGCGAAACACGGCAACCGCAACCTGTCCTCGAAATCCGGCACCGCGGACGCGCTGGGCGAGCTTGGCGTGAACGTCATGGTCGGACCCGAGGTCGTCGAGCGGGCAATCGAAGAAGCCGGTATCGGCTTCATGATGGCGCCGATGCACCACCCCGCCGTCAAGCATGTCATGCCGGCTCGGATCGAACTTGGAACGCGCACGATCTTTAACATTCTCGGCCCGCTGACCAACCCCGCAGGCGTCAAACGGCAACTGACCGGCGCGTTTTCCCGCGCCATGATCCGCCCGATGGCTGAAACCCTGCTGGAATTGGGTTCGGAAAAGGCCTGGCTTGTGCACGGATCGGACGGCACGGACGAGATTTCGATCTGCGGTTCGACCTGGGTTGCGGTGCTGGAGCACGGCAAGGTCACGGACACCGAGATCGGTCCCGAAGACGCCGGTCTGCCGGTCCATCCTTTCTCTAAGATTGTCGGCGGAACGCCTGCCGAAAACGCTGCCGCCCTGCGTGCGCTGCTGGACGGAGAAAAATCGGCCTATCGCGATGCGGTGCTGTTGAACACAGCCGCCGCGCTGGTCGTGGCCGACAAGGCATCCGACCTGAAACAGGGCGTCGGGATGGCAGAACAGAGCATCGACAGCGGAGCAGCCAAGGAAAAGCTGCGGAAGCTTGCTGAGTTAACATCAGCTTCGGGTTCGTGATGGCTGATATCCTTGCAAAAATTAAAGCATACAAGTTGCAGGAAATTACCGCGGCAAAACTCGCGCGACCTCTTGCGGAGGTGGAACAAGCCGCCAAGGCAGCCGATCCCGTGCGCGGCTTCGCGGACGCTCTGCGCAGGGCGTCGAAAACCGGATACGGCCTGATCGCCGAGATCAAGAAGGCCAGCCCGTCCAAGGGCCTGATCCGGCCGGACTTCGATCCGCCCGCACTGGCGCAGGCCTACGAGGCCGGCGGCGCGACCTGCTTGTCGGTGCTGACCGACACGCCGAGTTTTCAGGGCGCACCTGAATACCTGACCGCCGCCCGCGCGGCCTGTTCCCTGCCCGCCCTGCGCAAGGATTTCATGTATGACACGTACCAGGTGGCGGAGGCCCGCGCATGGGGCGCGGATTGTATCCTGATCATTCTGGCTTCGGTGTCGGATGCTCAGGCGCAGGAACTGGAAGAGGCAGCTTTCGGCTGGGGCATGGATGTGTTGCTGGAGGTGCACGACCGCGTGGAGCTGGATCGGGCGCTGAAGCTGCGGTCGCCGCTGATGGGCATCAACAACCGCAACCTGAAAACCTTTGAAACCACGCTGGAAACCACGAAAACGCTGGCGCCTCTGGTTCCCGATGATCGCATGGTCATAGCCGAAAGCGGGCTGTTCACACCTGGCGATCTTGCCGAACTGGCCGCCGTCGGCGCGCGCAGCTTCCTGATCGGCGAAAGCCTTATGCGGCAAGCGGACGTGGCCGCCGCGACCAGAGCCATTCTTGCCAACCCAGAACCCGCAGAGGCCGGATAATGCCCAAGCTGACCCATTTCGACGAAAGCGGCGCGGCCCATATGGTCGATGTCTCGGACAAGGACATCACCAGCCGGATCGCGGTTGCACGTGGCCGCATTACTATGCAGCCCGAAACGCTGGCCATGATCACCTCCGGCACCGCGAAAAAGGGCGACGTGCTGGGCGTGGCGCGACTGGCCGGCATCATGGGCGCCAAAAAAACATCCGACCTGATCCCGCTCTGCCACCCGCTGCCTATCACCAAGGTGACCGTGGACCTGACGCCGGATGCGGCCAGCGACTCCGTTCTGATCGAGGCCACCGTCAAGACCACCGGCCAGACCGGCGTTGAAATGGAAGCCCTCACGGCGGTCAGTATCGCCGCGCTGACTGTCTATGACATGGTCAAGGCGGTGGACAAATCCATGCAGATAACCGATGTCCGCGTATCCCTTAAAGATGGCGGTAAATCAGGCCGTTACGAGGCGCAATGATGATATCGGTCGAAGAAGCCCTCTCGCATATTCTGGACCTGTTCGAGCCGGTCGGCACCGAAAAAGTATCCATCTCGAAAGCGCAGGGTCGTGTTCTGGCCGAAGACGTGATCGCAACACATGACCAGCCGCCCTTTGCGTCCTCCGCAATGGACGGCTACGCGGTGCGCGCGGAAGATGCCGAGATCGGGGCAAGGCTTGACGTTATCGGAAAATCAGCCGCCGGCAGCGGATTCGAAGGCATCCTGGGTGCCGGAGAAGCCGTCAGGATATTCACCGGCGCGCCGGTACCCGAGGGCGCGACGAAAGTGGTGCTTCAGGAAAACGTCACCCACGAACAGCGGCAGATCGAAATAACGGACGGCCCAAATGACAGCGATTTCATCCGTCCGGCTGGCGGTGATTTCAAAACCGGAACCCGGCTGTCCGCCCCGCGACGGCTGGGCCCGTCCGATATCGGGCTGATCGCCGCGATGAACGTGGCAACGGTGACGGTGCGGCGCAAACCGACATTTGCCCTGCTGGCAACCGGCGACGAGCTGATGCCACCCGGCGGGGAACTCGGACCGGACCAGATCGCGTCTTCCAACAATTACGCGCTGAAAGCCCTGATCGAGCAATTTGGCGGTTCGGCCCGCCTGCTTCCGATCGCGCGCGATGACGAGGACAGCCTGCGCACAATTCTGGGCCTTTGCGAGGATGCGGACGTGATTGTGACACTGGGCGGCGCCTCGGTAGGCGACCACGATCTGGTGCGTAAGGTGGCCGAGGAAAGCGGTCTGGAAACCTCTTTCTACAAGGTCGCGATGCGCCCGGGAAAACCGCTCATGGCCGGGCGCTACAACGCCACGCCGATGATCGGCCTGCCGGGGAATCCGGTCTCGGCGCTGGTCTGCGGGCATGTATTCCTGCGCCCTGCGCTTGATGCGATGCTGGGTCTGGAAAAAGCTCCGCTGATGCGGGAAACAGCCATTCTGGCTGAGGATATGGGGCCCAACGGGCCGCGCAGCCATTATATGCGCGCAAAGCTGGACGGATCCGCCAAATCATTGACTGTAAAAGCTTATGAGCGTCAGGACAGCTCGCTCCTGTCCGTTCTGTCGCAGGCGGATGCCCTGTTGGTGCGGCCAACGCATGATCCGGCCAGACGCGCGGGCGACGTGGTGCAAATTATACGGATCTGACCCCATGCCCTACGACTTCGGATTTATGCTGGTCGCCGCGGCGGTGGTGTTCATTGTCGGCGTTTCCAAGTCGGGTCTGGCCTCTGGTGTGGGCGCGCTGGCGGTACCGTTACTGGCGCTGTTCCTGCCGCCGCTGGTCGCGGCGGCGATCTTGCTGCCGCTGTTATCCTGCATAGATGTTGTCGTGATTTGGAAATACTGGAAAAAGATCCGCAGAGACCTCGTGCTGCTGTGTTTGCCGGGGGGAATTTTCGGCGTGTTTGTCGCAAGCCTCAGTATCGGGGCTTTCGATCCGGCATGGGTGAAACTGATCGTCGCCGTAATCGCATTGTGGTTTTCCGGATTGTACTATTTCGGCGACTGGCTGCCGCGCCTGCGGGTCGAGACCGGCGTCAAGTCGGCCGTTTTTTTCGGATCGATCTCGGGATTTTCGAGTTTTTTCGCCCATTCCGGAGGTCCGCCGATGCGCGCGCTTTTACTGCACCGCAACCTCGACAAGAGCGCCTATGTCGGCACTTTCGGTGCCTTCTTTGGAATTATAAACGGACTGAAAGTCGTCTCCTACGGGATGCTCGGCCAATTCACGGAGCAGACCCTGACGGCAAGCCTGATGCTCGCGCCGTTCGTGGTGCTGGGAATTATCGCCGGACTGCGGTTGCACGTCATCATGAACCAGACTTTGTTCACGCGTTTCGCCTATGCAATGCTTGCGGTTGCCGGCACGAAGTTGCTCTATGATGCATCCATGACACTATTTTAGCGATTTTTCGCTTATCCATTGACACAAAAAAAGAACACTTGTAGAACGTTGCCGAACGAAAGCGATACAAACAGGGATTGGAGCGGTTCAATGTTGACGCGTAAACAACTGGATTTGCTGGAATTTATTCACCGCAGAATGCAGAAAGACGGCGTCCCGCCCTCGTTCGATGAAATGAAAGAAGCGCTGGATCTGCGCTCCAAGTCAGGCATCCACAGGCTGATCACGGCACTCGAGGAACGAGGCTTTATCCGCCGCCTCGCGCACCGCGCCCGCGCAATCGAGATCGTACGCCTGCCCGACTCGCTGGCGGATGCCTCTGAGAATACAGGTTTCCAACCCAAGATCATCGATGGTGACCTCAAGCCCGCACCGCGCAATGCGATGCCGGTCGAACCGACGCACGCTCTGAACCTGCCCGTCATGGGCCGGATCGCCGCCGGTACGCCGATAGAAGCAATCCAGCAGATATCGCACAATGTAGCCGTGCCGAGTGACATGCTCGCGAACTCGGGCCGGCACTATGCGCTCGAAGTCAAGGGCGACAGCATGATCGAGGCCGGAATCAACGACGGTGACATCGTCGTGATCAACGAGCAGAACGACGCCAACAACGGTGACATCGTCGTGGCTTTGGTCGAGGATCAGGAGGCAACGTTGAAACGCCTGCGCAAACGCGGATCGGCCATCGCGCTGGAGGCCGCCAACCCGGCTTATGAAACCCGCGTCTATCGCGACGATCAGGTGAAAATTCAGGGGCGTCTGGTGGGGCTGATCAGAACCTACTAGCTGCCCGAACCTCTTTCGAATTCCACAACCGTGCGCCGGTCGCCTGTCGCGCGGTTATTATTTTCGCTCCCGCCTTTCCTGTCACGATAGCGACCGAGCCTTGGAAGCGCAGGAAGTCCGCAGCCAGAAATCGGCAGGGTCCGTCCGGTATGGTCGTCCACTGTGGCGCGATCAGGATGTCAACATTGGCGCACACCGGTTCCATGTCGTAACCGGATTTCTCCTTACCCCAGAAATAGCCGATCCTCTGCCCGCCTTTTTCAAGAATGAAGTCGTCCGGCTGAAACGTCTGACGTGCGGCCGCCAGTTCCTGGTCCGCCTTGTCGCCGTCGTTTTCAAGCCAGGTGTCCGCCGCGAACCCGTTGCCCCGCTTGCGCGTCAGCGCACGCCCCTCTTCAGCCATGAAGCCGACCAGGCGCCCGTTGGCGGTGATCAGGATATCGGGGCGCTCTGTCAACGACCATAGCAGGAAGCCCGTCAGCGAAACCATAACCCCGACCCAGCGCAGATTTCCGTACCACAGCATAAAGATGATCGCGCCGGCGGCGATCAGCGCCAGAACTTGCCCCGGAGCGGATTTCACCTGCGTCACGGAGGCCTCCAGACCCGAAACCCAGTGCGCCACATACAGAATCCAGCCGATGCCCGCCCGCATGAATTGCAGCGGCAACTGCTCGAACCCGACCACGGACAGCACGCCCGCCACAACGGCGCTCGGCATGACCGCCAGCCCCATAACCGGAACGCTCATCAGGTTCGCCAGCAGGCCGAGTTTTGCAATCTGGTTGAAATGGAATGCAGAGATGGGAGCCGTCGCAGCGCCCGCGATGGCCGACGAAGCAATCAGCGCCAGTACCGGGCTCAGACGCCGGAACCGACCAAATTGCAGAGCTCGCCACCACTTCACGCGCCGCAGATGGTCAAACGTCGCCACCAGCGCAGAGGTCGCGGCAAAGGACATCTGGAAGCCCGGCTCCACTATGGTTTCCGGGCGCAGAGCCAGAATGATCATGGCCGCCAGCGCCACTGCGCGCAGCGTGATCGCCGGCCGGTCCAGCAGCACGGCAACCAACATGACCGAAACCATGATGAACGCCCGCTGCGTCGCGATATTGGCACCTGACACTCCCAGATAGGCCAGCCCCGCCAAAAGGGCCAGAACGGCTGCGATTTTCTTGGCAGGAAACCGCAGCGCAACATAGGGGATCAGGGCGAAACCATAGCGAACGAGAGCGAAGACAAACCCGGTCAGCAAGCCCATATGCAGCCCCGATATCGCCAACAAATGCGCAAGGTTCGATTTTCGCAGATCCTCGAGCAACGCCGGATCGATAGCCGAGCGGTCGCCGGTCAGGATCGCAGACGCGAAAGCTCCGGCCTGATCTGGCAAGCGCTCGCGGATGCCGGAAGAGAGCTTCATACGAAATTCGAACAGCCACAGGGAGAAGCTGTTCACATCGGCGGGTTCGGCCAGAACGGCGGGCGTACGGGCGTAACCGACCGCACCCAGCGACCGGAACCACGCCAGGCGCTGAAAATCGAACCCGCCCGGCTCTACCGGACCGGACGGCGGCGACAGGCGCGCGGTGACCATGATCCGCGACCCCGGCACCGGTTCCAGAATTCCGTCGTCGGAATGCAAGGAAATCCGCACGAATTTCGGCGTCCGCTCCGGCCCGACGCGCAACAGGACCGGTTCGGCCAAGGTGACGCGCGGCTTGTCGCTGGACGAGCGGTCGAGCGCCACCACCGTGCCCTCGACCGGCCCGTAATAGTGCCAGCCCAGCACCGGCGCGCCGACATGGTGCGCCCGCCACGATGCATTCAGAAACCCAAGAGCCATCAGAACAACCGCATAGACCACAGGACGCGCGCTCACAGGCAGCAAACGGGCAAGAACGCAAAGCGAACCGGTGACGGCCGCAACCGCCCAAAGTTCGGCCTGCGTCGGCTCGAACCGGATCGAGAAGTAGGATATCACCCCAATGCCGAAGACAACCGGCATCCAGAGGAAAAAGCGAATTCGCTGATCCTCCGGTCCGCCAAGGCCGCTGAACACTTGCACGTCCCTTGTCCTTCGCTTTGCAAATGCCTAAGAGAGTATTCAGACTGTCGTTCATCATAGTTTCCAGAAGGTTAATGCCAATGTCCTCCGCCCCTGTCGTCACCCGGTTTGCCCCTTCGCCCACTGGGTATCTGCACATCGGCGGCGCTCGGACAGCGCTGTTCAACTGGCTGTTCGCGCGGGCCAACAAGGGCAAATTCCTGCTGCGCATCGAGGATACCGACCGCGAGCGGTCCACGCCCGAAGCAACGGCGGCAATCTTTGACGGGCTGGCATGGCTGGGCCTGCTGGGCGACGAAGAGCCCCTGAGCCAGTTCGAGCGCCGCGACCGCCATGCCGAGGTGGCGCGGCAGATGGTCGAGGCCGGCACCGCCTATCGCTGTTATGCCACCGCTGAGGAAATCGAGGCCTTCCGCGAAAAGGCCCGTGCGGAGGGTGCCGCGACCCTGTTCCAAAGCCCTTGGCGCGATGCTGATCCCGCCACCGCGCCGGACCTGCCTTATGTCATCCGGCTCAGGGCACCGCGCGAGGGCAAGGTCGAGATCAGGGACCACGTGCAGGGCAAGGTCGTCTGGAAGGCCGAGACAATGGACGATCTGGTGCTGCTGCGCTCTGACGGTACGCCGACCTATATGCTGGCGGTGGTGGTCGACGACCACGACATGGGCATCACCCATGTCATCCGGGGCGACGACCACCTGATCAACGCCGGACGGCAGGCGCTGATCTATAAGGCCATGGGCTGGGACTTGCCGGAATTCGCGCATATTCCCCTGATCCATGGCGAGGACGGCAAGAAACTGTCGAAACGTCACGGCGCCGTCGGCGTCAGCGAGTACCGCGCCATGGGCTATATGGCCGAAGCGATGCGGAACTATCTGGCGCGGCTCGGCTGGAGCCACGGCAATGACGAGTTGTTTTCCACCGAACAGGCGATCGAATGGTTCAGCCTGAAGGGGATCGGCAAATCTCCGGCGCGTCTGGATTTCAAGAAGCTCGACAACGTATCGGCCTATCACATCAAGACGGCGACCGACGAGGCGCTGTTTGCCGAATTGCTGTCGTTCATTGATTTTCAGCCGGACCTGCATTTCACCGACGAGAAGCTGAAGGCGTTGAAATCCGCCCTTCCCGCCCTGCGCGAGCGGTCGAAACGGTTGACGGATGTATTGGCAAAGGCACGTTTTGTGCTGGAGGAACGGCCTCTGCAACTTGACGAAAAAGCGACGCAGGCTCTGGATGATGTATCCCGTCGTATACTGAAACAATTGACGTCAAGATTACAAAATGATAGCTGGACACTTGACA
>JBFFQS010000030.1:0-17832 GCA_041573315.1 Amylibacter sp.
GAGCCGCCGACGCGCGCCGCAACTGCGGCGATGGTTGACATAATGGGGGACGCCGGGCTGGCCGCGTATGAATGGCGCAAGCACGGGACCTGCACGGGCTTGTCGCCTCAGGATTACTTCAAGGCGTCCCGGCAGGCTTATGACTCGATCGTACGTCCCGCCTCGCTGCGCCAGCGTGCCGGCAGCGGTCACGCCAATCCGTCGGATATCGAAGCGGCCTTCCTGAAAGCCAACCCGGGACTCGCGCCGGACCAGATCACGGTGACCTGCAAGTCAAACCGGATACAGGAGGTCCGCATTTGCTTGACCAAAGATCTGCGATGGCGCGACTGCGCGGCCGACGCACGGCGCGACTGCACCATCTCGGGTGCCGGATTTCAGCCGGTACGCTAAACCGGTGGGCGGACGCAGATGCGCCCGGGCCTTAGGCCACGTCCTGCGCGCTAAAGCGCGAATGGGCAAAATCCCAGTACAGGCAACGCGCCCGCATCGTCATCGGGCAGTCCGGCATGATCCGGTCCTCGAACCGCGCCACGGGCATGACCTTGGCGATATTGCCGGTCGCAAAAATCTCGTCCGCCTTGGCGAAGTCCTCGACCGTCAGCGACGTTTCCGTGACCTTCACACCATCGGCCCGCAGCAGCTTGATGACCCGCTGACGATTCAATCCGTTCAGGAATGTGCCGTTCGGCACCGGCGTCAGGACCTCGTTGTCGCGGACCAGAAACACGTTGGTCGAGGCGGTCTCGGCCACATGATCGTCGATATCCAGCGACAAGGCGTTGCTGAAGCCGCGCTTGCGGGCGTCGGCCATGATACGGCCGTTATGGGCATAAAGCGAGCTTGCCTTGGCCATGGTCAGGGCCATGTCGGGGCGTGGCCTGCGATAATCGGACACCGTCAGGGAAAAACTGCCAATTTCCGGCATCGGCAATTCCTCGATGCAGATCGCGAATCCGGTGCTGTCGGGATCGATGTCGATAATGCCGCCCCCGCTGTCCTTGGCCCACATCATCGGGCGCAGGTACAGCGCCGCGTCTGCGTCGAACATCTTGCAACCCTCTTCGATCAGGCCGAACACCGTCTCGGCGGTAACGGGGGAGTTCAGGCCCATCGCCTCGGCAGAGGCGACGATCCGGTGGCAGTTCAGAATCAGGTCGGGACGCACGCGTTCGAACTGGCGCGCGCCGTCGAACACCTGGCTGCCCAGCCAGGCCGCGTGGTCCGCCGCGCCGATGATCGGTGCGTTGCCGCGATGCCATTTACCTTCGTACCAGGTGACGATGTTGTTGCTGATTGCCATTGCTGCGTTCCTTCGACGTCAAAATCAAGCAGGGCGCCTACCTAGTCACTTTTTCGGCGCGCCGCAAGCCCGTCAGCCCTTGCCCGACCGCCCGGGCAAATCGTCCGGTGCTTCGCCCTTCGGCGCCTTGACCCAGTCAAAGAACCGCGTCTGGGCTTCCATCAGGTCCTTGACCACCGGCGTCTCCCGCGCCTTCGCCTTCAACTTTTCAATCCCCATCACGTCATCAATCCGGCGATCAAGGAATTCCCACGTCGCCTGATGCCCGTCACTGTCGTCGCCGAGCCAGTAGAGTACCGTCGCGGAATAGACCGCCGACAGGGTGGCCCGCTTGCTGTACCAGTTCAGATCGTCCGAGGTATCGCCCAGCGCCGTCCAGATCAGATCAGCGGTTTTCCAGACCGCGGCGGCACCCTCGGCGGCATTCACGGGCAGCGCAAAGAACGCCGCGGCCCGGCGCACCTCTTCTTTTTCGTCGGCCACCTGCTCCAGCCGAAGACGGACCGCAAAGGCGATCCGGTCACGGAACCGCATACCGTTCAGATCGGCCTTTTTCAGCGCCAAGAGCATGTCGGCGTCACCTGCCCGGTGGAAGGCCAGCGCCAGATCCAGAGCACCGCGCGGGAAGGCCTGCGCAGCCAGTCCGGCATCGACGCCCGAATCCGCCACGGCCGCGCGCAACGTTTCCGCGCTCCAGCCATCGAAGGCAACATGCGGCAGGGCTGCGGCCAACACCTTTTCCCCGGCAATTTCAATGTGATCAGCTTCCGTCTTGCGGGTCTCGGTCATGAATTTTCCTTTTTCTTCCCTGCTGGACATAACGTTTCCGCTTTGCTATATGGCGGCTTCCTGCACTTCTGCAACTTTAACATAGAAAGGTGGTGACACCACATGCAGGTACAAGTTCGCGATAACAATGTCGACCAGGCGCTTCGTGCCCTGAAGAAAAAACTGCAGCGTGAAGGTGTGTTCCGTGAGATGAAACTCAAGCAACACTACGAAAAACCTTCCGTAAAACGCGCCCGTGAAAAGGCCGAAGCAGTCCGGCGTGCTCGCAAACTGGCCCGTAAAAAGGCTCAGCGCGAAAACGGTCTCTGAGACATAGCGACTTAAATACGGGGCCTCGGTTCCGCTTTGTTAAACCCTCGACCTGGTCGGGGGTTTTGCTTTTTCAGGAGGTTGCGTTGGTCCTGAATTCATACCGAGACAATTTCGTCCACGGATCTTGAGGCGTTGTCGATCGGTTGAAGACCTAGCCCTTGCCCTTGTCGTACTCATAGACTTCTTCGGTCTCCACGCCGGGCAGCGCGGCAAAGTGTTTCATCAGCCGCGCGGGAAATATGCTGCCGCGCATGTCCTCGAACCCCTGAACACGCGACAGGATACTCGTCACGTTGGTGGAACACATCGCGTCCCACGACGTGCCGCGCTGCTTGGCCAGCGCAAAGGCCTGTTCGGCAACGGCCGGGCTTACCTCGACCGTCTGCAGGACAACATGGTGGGTGTCGCGCGCGTGGAACGAGACATAGCGTCTGAGGATTTCGGGGGTGATGCCATAGAGCAGATCGTTCTGCTCGGGTACGGTCGAATTGTAATAACGGCCCGCCGGATCGTACATCGTACGCTGCGACGCGTTGATCATCAGCGAACTGTGTCCGCCGACGCCGGTCTTGTTGTTGACCATGGTGATCAGGGTCAGCGCGGGCGGTCCGTCATGAACATAGGCGCGACGCTGAACTTCCTCCGGGCTGTCAAAGACGGGCTTGGTCCCGCAGGCCGCGAGAACGGCCAGCATCGCGAGCACACAGACAAGGCGGACTCCGCGCATCACAGACTACTCCGGCCCCGAAGCCGGCTCAGGAATTGAAAAGCGCCAGAAAGATCAGAACCGCGATTGAGGCCACGATAATGCGGACAGACCAGCGCAGAAAGCCTTCGAAGGTCTTTTCCTGTTCTGTTACATCCATGGAACCGTGTTCGAATTTCGCCATTGTAAGAGACTCCCAAGCAGAATTTTACGACTCTATCCCACAAATCAAAGCGATTGAAAAGCGCGACGTCAAGCCTGCGGCCATCTGTTGCGCTTCGGTGCTGCCGGTATTCGGGTGCGAAATCAGACGGTTTCTCGTCCTACGGGGAATTTCTCATGCGCCAGGCGGGGTCGCGGTTATCTCCCCGATTTCGCCACCCATGCTTATGCGTGTTTCTTCCGCCAGAGAAATGCCCCGTCCGGTCCTTTTTCCCGCATGATCCTGTCGTTGAAGTGCAGGTGATTCAAATGCGCGACCGCCTCGCCCAGCGCCAGGGAGTGTTCGGCCAGACCGACCTTGCGCTTGAACAGGACCGGGAAACACTGGTTGGCTGTGCGCGGCGTTTCCAGAAACTCCACCAGCCGGTCCAGACCGGCGCGCTGGTTGTCGGCCAACTGTTTCAGCCGGGTCGGCAAGCCATGGAAAGGCAGCTTGTGCCCCGGCAGCACCAGTTGCTCGTCGGTGGCGTGTTCCATCAGCGCATCGCAGGACTCGAGCCACTCGGCCATCGGATCGGCTTCCGGCTCGGTGGCATAGACACCCACGTTGGACGAGATGCCAGGCAGCACCTGATCGCCGGAAATCACGATATCGTCTTCGCGCGACCATAGTGTGAGGTGCTCCGGCGCATGGCCGTCGCCGCGCCGGATATCCCAGGTGCGGTGCCCGATCCGGATCGTGTCGCCATGCCGCAGGCGGCGATAGCCCAACGGCATATCATGCACCACATCGGCGAAGTTGCGTGGCCCTGCCTCCAGCCGTTTGGCCAGAATATCCCCGTCCATCCCCGCTTCGCGGAAGAATTTCAGAGTCTCCGGCGGAAATTCCTTTTGCACATCCAGCGTCAGCATGCGGGCGTAAATCCACGCAGTTCGCGACGACAACAGTTCGGTGCCGTGATGGGTCTGTAACCAGCCCGCCATACCGACATGGTCGGGGTGGTGGTGCGTGACCAGCGCACGGGTCACCGGTTTGCCCTGCAGCGGGCCCGCCAGAATGTGCTGCCACAGCGCGATCCCGCGCTTGGAATGATATCCGGTATCTATGATGCACCAGCCGTCGCCATCGGCGATGGCATAGATGTTGACATGGTCCAGCGCCATTGGCAGCGGCAGGCGCAGCCACAGGATGCCTTCGGCAACCTCTATGGCCTCGCCTTCGGCCGGCGGCGCGTCGATCGGGAAATGCAGTTTTGTGTTCATGGGGCGTATTTAGGTGAGGAACGCATCGGTATCCAGCAGATAAAGTTGCGATGCGCCGGAACTTGCCGCCGAGCAGAGACCGGCTACCTGCGACATTTCATGGTGTACGAAGAACCTGAGAATAGCCCTCCGGTCGGGATCGGACGCGTCGGCCAAAGCCGCGCGGGCCAGATAGTGCCCTCCGATCGTCAGGGCAAAGCCGCGCAGATACTCCACGGCTCCGGCAAAGCGATCATTGACGTCGGGTTGCGCGGCCATCCATTCCGTGGCTTCGGTCACCGCTTCCAGCGCCCCGCGCATCGCGGCGGCCAGATCGGGATCAACCTGCGCCAGCCGGTCGGCCGTATCCGCCACTTCTGCCAACAGCGCCCGCGCCGCCGCACCGCCATCGGCCAGCTTGCGCGACACGAGATCCATCGCCTGAATGCCGTTCGTGCCCTCGTATATCCGCGAAATCCTGACGTCGCGCAGATACTGCGCCGCGCCGGTTTCCTCGATGTAGCCCATGCCGCCATGCACCTGGATGCCCAGATCGGCAACCTCGCAGGCAATGTCGGTGCCGAAGGCCTTGGCCAGAGGCGTCAGAAAAGCGCCCCGCACCGCCCAAGCCTCTTTGCCGGTCGCCTTGGCCATATCCAGGCTGATGGCCGTGTCGAGACACAGCGCGCGGGCGACCGTGATCCGCGACTTCATGGTCAGCAGCATGCGGCGCACATCGGCGTGGTCTATGATCCCGCCCGTTCCGTCGCCGACCGGCGTGCGGCCTTGCCTGCGGTCGCGGGCATACTCGGCGGCTTTCTGAAAGGCCGCCTCCGCCGTGCCCACCGCCTGCATACCGACCGACAGCCGCGCGTTGTTCATCATTGTGAACATTGCCGCCATGCCGCTGTTCGGCGCGCCGATCATCCAGCCGGTCGCGCCGTCGAATTCCATCAACGCCGTCGGCGACCCGTGGATACCCATCTTGTGCTCCAGCGACACCACGCGCAGGCTGTTCGCTTTGCCCGGATTTCCATCCGCGTCCGGCAGAAATTTCGGAACCATGAACAGGGATATCCCCTTGGTGCCTGCCGGCGCGCCGGGCAGCCTCGCCAGTACCAGATGACAGATGTTTTCCGCGACATCGTGATCGCCCCAAGTGATGAACAGCTTCTGCCCGGTGATGCTGTACGTCCCGTCGCCGGAATCCTCGGCCCTTGTCCGCAGGTCACCAACGTCGCTGCCCGCCTGCGGCTCGGTCAGATCCATGGTGCCCGTCCAGTCGCCCGATATCAGTTTGGGCAAATACAGCGCCTTGATGGCCTCGCTCGCGTGGTTTTGCAGCGCCTCGATCTGGCCCTGGGTCAGCATCGGATTCAGCGCCAGAGCCATATTCGCACCCGCCGCCATATCCGCCAGACCGGCCAGCAGGGTCAGCGACAGGCCCATCCCGCCATATTCGGGATCGGCGTTTATGCCGACCCAGCCACCCTGCGCGAGCGCGCGATAACCTTCCCGGAAGCCCGGTGATGTGCGCACGACCCCGTTCTCCAATCTGGCTGGATGCTGATCTCCGGTACGGTTCAACGGATAGAGCACCTCTTCGGCCAGCCGCCCGATTTCCAAAAGAACGGCGCGGGCCGTATCCGCAGTGACTTCGGAATACAGCTCCGTCCCGGACAACTGCGCAAAATCCAGCACATTTGCCAAAAGGAACTCGATTTCCGCGACGGGGGCACGATACGTCATTGTTTCCTCAAAACTCGGCTTTATTCACCCGCCGAGGCGGGATAAGAGGGTCCGGTCCCTAAAATGCTACTTACAGGTTTACAAACCTACAACCGGGACACCGCGTCAACCGGGCACGAGACATTACGTCATTATGAATGAACCGCGCACTCAAAGGCTGTCAACCGACAGAAACGGCATCGAAAAGGCGGCGGCGATTCTCCGGTCTGGCGGGCTGGTGTCTTTTCCGACAGAGACGGTCTACGGGCTGGGTGCGGACGCCCGCGACGGACGGGCGGTCGCCAAAATCTATGCTGCAAAGGGCCGGCCGAGTTTCAATCCGCTGATCGTGCACCTGCCCGATCTGGCAACGGCGCGAAAATTGGCGGAATTCGATGATCTGTCGCTGAAGCTGGGACGGGCCTTCTGGCCCGGTCCGCTGACGCTGGTCCTGCCGTTGAAACCGGATGCCGGCCTGTCAGACCTTGTGACTGCCGGGTTGCCCAGCGTCGCTCTGCGGGTTCCGGCGCATCCGGTGGCGCAAAGCCTGCTTACGGAATTCGACGGTCCGGTCGCAGCGCCCTCGGCAAACCCCTCTGGCCAGATCAGCCCGACAACGGCGGGTCATGTGATGGATGGCCTGTCCGGAAAGATTGACGCGGTGATAGACGGCGGCCCCTGCCCGGTCGGTCTCGAATCAACGATCGCCCTGTCTGACGGGCACCGGGTTGCGATTCTGCGCGAAGGCGGCGTTACACGGGAACAGATCGAGGCCTGCCTTAGCCAGCAGGTCGCCGAAGCCGGTCACAGCGACGCCCCGCAATCACCGGGACAGCTTGCCTCGCACTACGCGCCATCGGTCCAGGTGCGCCTGAACGCCGGCGCGCGGCGGGCGGATGAGCTGCTGATGGGGTTCGGACCGGATATTTCGGACGCCGATCTGAACCTGTCACCAAAAGGCGACCTGATCGAGGCGGCGGCAAACCTGTTCGGCTACCTGCGGCAGATGGATGAGCGGGCGCAGCGGCAGGGCATTTCCACGATCGCGGTGTCTCCGATACCGATGAAGGGTCTTGGCGCGGCGATCAACGACCGGCTGAAGCGCGCTGCCGCGCCGCGCGGTTAGGCCATTCCACCCTTGGCGGACAAAAGGCGGGGATCGATCCCGATGGTCGCCAGCGCCTGATCCCATTTCTGGTCATTTTGCAGTGAAAACACCAAATCCGAGGACGCGTCGCATATCAGCCAGCCATTGGCGCGAATCTCATCTTCCAGCTGACCTGGCCCCCATCCGGAATAGCCCAGCGCCAGCAAGCATGATTCCGGCCCGGTTCCGCGCGAGATATCCGACAGAATGTCACGGGTTGCGGTCATGCCAAAGTCGTCATTGACCTCTAGCGTCGCCTCGGTTGCGCTATAGTCACGGCTGTGCAGGACAAAGCCACGGCTGTGCTCCACCGGTCCGCCGATATGAACCGGAACGTGGATTGCCTGATCGCCGGTGGCGATGCCGAGCTGTTTCAGAAGGTCAGAGAACTGAAGGTCGCCCGCAGGTTTGTTGATGATCAGCCCCATCGCGCCTTCGGCGCTGTGGGCACAGACATAGACGACGGACTTGTCAAATCGGGGGTCGCCGATGCCGGGCATGGCTATCAGCAGCTTACCGTTCAGGTTTTCGTGACTTTCGGTTTCCATGGATTAATATTTGTGGCTTACGACCGAAGATGCAAGAGCCGCGCGCGCGTGATGACACAAGTCTCGCCCAAATGTGACTTTCTCTTTGAGCTGACTGCCTGTAATTTGGCCGAAATCACAAACGGACCCCTTCATGAAGTTTATAATTGCCTCGATTTTCGCTCTGATGTTGCCGGGGATGACCCCGGCCAAGGCGGAAATTGTCCATGACGCGTCTTCGGGTCTGAAAAGCATCGAATTTCTGGAAGGCTGGCGCATGCCAGACGGCCGCCGGATGGCGGCGGCGCGGATCAGGCTGGAAGACGGCTGGAAAACTTATTGGCGGGCTCCGGGTGGCATCGGCATTCCGGCCACATTCGACTGGACCGGTTCGGAGAACCTGTCCGAAGTGCGGTTTCACTGGCCTACGCCGACGGTTTACCGCGACGACGGGTTGGTCACCATCGGCTACAAGCACGAGCTGGTCCTGCCAATCGAACTGACCGCTTCGGATGCCGGTCAGCCCATCGTCATCAACACATCAGTTGACTTCGCAATCTGCGACGACGTCTGCCTTCCGGCCAGCGCACAGATCAGCGCAGTTCTGATGCCGGATGCAGAGGTTGAAAAGGCGGCGATCAAAGCCGCGCTGGATGCCGTGCCCGTCACAGCGCAGCAGGCAGGCATCGCTCGCGTATCCTGCGGCATCGCTCCGGTTGACGAAGGTTTTGAGATCACGGCGCATTTCACCACCCGCAGTGCGCTCTCCGACGATGCACTGACCGTGTTCGAATACCCGCACTCGGATGTCTGGATAGACGACACGAACACCGCACACTCCGGTAACAAGGTTACCGTGACTTCGATGCTCTACTCCTACTCCGAAACACCGCTCGTACTGGACCGCAGCAAGATGCGCCTGACCATTCTGGATCAGGGGAATGCGGTGGACATTCAGGGTTGCCCCGCCTTTTAGAGCGGCGTTTTCAGGCCTTGGACTCTTGCTGCCTCAGATGCAATAGAAAGGCCGCGACCGTTCCGCAGACCATAACCGCAAAAAGACCGGCCACCAGCACGGCCAGCGACGCCAAGGTCGGTGACTGCGCCGCCAGAGCCCCGGTCAGTCCGGCCACCCATGGCGCAACGCTCTGCATCACCAACAGATATCCCAGCGTCGCGGCCAGCAGCCCCAATGCGGCAAGCGTTGCGGCAATGAAAACGGCGCGGTCACGCCGCGGGACGCGCGCACCCAGCAGCCCGCGTCGATAAGATGAAAACAACTTCGACAGGTCTTGCTGGATCACCAGCAGCGAGGGCACCAGCAACAGCACCAGCAGAACGCCAAAACCCAACCCGTAGACCAGCGTGATCACCGTGGGCTTCAGGAACTGCGCCTGACGGGAGCTTTCGAACAGCAGCGGCAACATGCCCAGAACGGTGGTAAGCGTGGTCAGCAGCACAGGACGCAGCCGGTCGCAGGTTGCATCGATGATGGCCGGGACCAGACCGCGCGTTTTCGAATATTCGTCCACGGTCGTCACCAGCACGATGGAGTCGTTGATAATGATGCCGCTCATCCCGATGATGCCCACGACCGAGAACATCGACAGCGGCACCTCCCAGACCCAGTGGCCATAGATCGCGCCAACCAGCCCGAAGGGTATCACCGCCATGACGATCACCGGGCGGGTCCAGCTGGCGAATATCCACGTCAGCGTCAGATAGATACCCAGCAGGCAGATACCGAACCCGACCGATGCATCCGCCAGAAAATTTCGTTCCTGCTCCGCCAGGCCTGACAGCCGCCACTCGACCCCGTGGTCAGCGGCTATGGCGGGCAGGATTTTCCGCTCCAGATCGGTCATGATCAGTGCCGCGCGATCAGGATCGTCTTCGGCGATATCACCGGTGACCGACAGAACCCGCAGCCCGTTTTCACGCCGTACGGTCGAAAATCCGGCCTTGGAGCTGACGGTCACCACATCGGACAGCGGCACATAGGCGCCCGCGTCCGTCCGCAGGCGCGTGGTTTCCAGAAAATCCGTGCCGATATCTTCGTCCGGCATCCGAACGGTGACATCGGCGGACCGCACCCCGACAGGGAAAGAAGCCGCCGTGATCCCGCCAAGACGGTTGCGCAGTTCGCGGCCGATCTCGTCAATGGTAAAGCCCAGCGCCCGGCCCTGCGGCGTCAGTTCCAGAACCAGTTCGTCCTTGTCATAGGCCAGGTTATCCTCCACTGCCGAGACCTCGGGATAGACCGAAACCGCTGATTTCAGGTCCTCTGCGGCGGCCTTGAGGACCTCGCTGTCCGCGCCGAAAAACTGAACGTCCAGCGCGTCGCCGCCGGGACCGAAGTGGAAGCCGCGAAAGCTGACCGTTTCCAGCAGGGGATGACGTCGCACCGCATCCTGCAATTCCGAAACGAAGGCCGCCGAGGAATAGGGCCGCGAATCCGCGTCAACCAGTTCGACCGCGATAGACCCGAGCAGGTCCGTATCCTTGCTTTCGGCTCCCGCCAGACCGCGCCCCGTATTGCCGCCGACCTCGGCAAGGGTGAAAATCACCGGATTGACGCCGTATTCCTCTTCGAACTTGTCGGCCGTCACTGTCACGGCGCGCTGCAGTTCGCGCACCATGGCGAGCGTATCGTCGCGCGTCGCGCCCGAGAGCATCGCGATGTTGCCGGATACCGATGCCTGCTCCGGGGAATTGAAGAACCGCCACTGCACCTCACCTTTGACGAACAGGGTGACTGCGAGGGACAGCGCCAGAACGGTTGCCGCCACGACCGGATAGCGCAGCACGAGCACCCGCGCGATAACCGGCCGAAAGAGATTGTGGCGGACCCATTTGAATCCGATGTTGAAGATGTGGCTGGGCCGGTCGTACCACTTGCCCTGGCCCGCCGTGGCAAGCGCGTGACCCATATGGTTGGGCAGAACGATGAAACACTCAATCAGAGACGCCACCAGCACCAATATCACGGCCATCGGGATGTCGATGATAAGCGTTCCGAAACGCCCGCCGATCGCCGTCAGGGAAAAGAACGCGATCACTGTCGTCACGGTTGCCGAAAACACCGGCGGCGCCATGCGGATCGCGGCATTTTCCGCCGCCTCGACCGGTCCCTCGCCAAGACGCCGCGCCCTGAAATCGGCATGCTCGCCGACAACGATGGCGTCGTCCACGACAATACCCAGCGTGATGATCAACCCGAACAGAGACACCATGTTAAGCGTCAGGCCCATCAGGAACATCAGCCCGATCGCCGCCAGCATCGAGGCCGGAATACCGACCGCCACCCAGAAAGCGGTCCGGGCGTTCAGGAACAAGAACAACAGGATGATGACCAGCATCAGGCCCAGGATGCCATTGTCCACGAGAATGTCGAGCCGGTCGGTAATGTCCTGCGCCCGTGTCCGGATCAGTTCGACCGTGACGCCCTGCGGCAGGGTCGCCTGCATTTCGTCGGCGACGCGCTGCACGGTGGCTTGCATTCTGATTGCGTCGCCCTGATCCGCGCGGTCGACGCGGATTGAAAGCGCCTGATTGTCGCCGACATAATAGGTTCGGTCGGCATTCACCGCCTCTGCCGAAACCTCGGCCACGTCACCGACCAGCAGCTTGGAACCGTCGGGATTGGACCGCACGACGATCTGTTCTATCTGTTCCGGCGTGCGTTTCGCGACACCCGTCCGGATACGTGCCGAGCCGCCGGCCACATCCCCGGCCGGATCGGCCTCTGCCTCTTGCCCGATGGCGTCCGCGATCTGCGACAGGGTCACATCGTTCCGGATCAGCGACAGTTCACTGGTAGTGACGTTGATATCGGGCGCGCCGATACCGCGGGCCGTGACGCGGGTAATGCCCTCGCGGAACAATCTCGCGGAAAATTCGTCGGCGAAGCGGCCAAGCTGATCCGGGGAAACCGGACCCGAAATCACCACATCCGTGACGCGGTCCCGCCAACGGCCGCGGGTGACCTCGGGTGCTTCCGCGCCCTCGGGCAGGCCGGTCACACCGTCAACAGCCGTTTTCACATCATCTGCGGCCTGCGCCATGTCCCAGCCGGGTTCGAATTCCAGCGATATCCGCGCCCGGCCCTCGGTCGAAGAGGCGCTGGACTCCGATATACCCTCGACCGACAGCAGGGCGGGCTCCAGCAAAGCAACTACGGCGCCATCGATATCTTCCGGTCCCGCGCCGTCCCATGTAACGCTGACATCTATGCTATCGGTTATGACATCCGGAAAGAACTGTGCCCGGATTTGCGTCATGGCCAGCGCACCGGACACGACCATCAGTATCAGAACCAGATTGGCGGCGGTGCGGTGGCGGGTGAAATAGGACAGGATGCCGCCCGCAGGTGTCGGAAGTTGCCGCATGCGCGCCTAGCCCCCGATCCGGCTGTTGATGCGGTCATAGGTCTCTTTACTGACCTCGGGCGCTGACAGGCGCTCGACCATTCGGGTCTTGACCTCTTCCGACATGTCCGGGTTGCCGTTTACCGCGGCGATCAGGCGTGCGCGTTCTTCGACGGTGAGGGTAACCATCTCATCGCCGGCGGCGGAACTTGCCGAAGCGCCAGGCTCAAGCATCGCGTCCAGCCGCTCCGCCATCTGGGCCGGAACCTCACCTGTCCGGACACGCGCCAGCATGCGTTCTCGCACGCTCGGTGGAATCCCGCGGTTCTGCTCCAGCGCCGCGATGAACTGCTTTTGTTTCTCTTCGCTCAGCGGCACCAGAACCTCGTCTTCGATCACCTGCCCGCCGGCGCCCTTGGGGTCGACACGGATGCCGGTACCCAGTTGCGGCGCACGTTTCAGCACCAGTTGCCGTCCGACGATGCCGTCAGCCCTGACCAGAACGCTGTCACCCTGCTTGCGCAGGACCTGCACTTTTGCCGCCTCCAACCGATTGTCTGCGCCGACAAGCAAGACCTCGCCGGACGTCGTGACCGCTGCTGCCGGAATGACCGCCACGTCGGTTAGTTCCGGCTCTTCGATCCGCACAGCGACGAAATCGCCGGGCCGCAGCGAGGCGCTCGGCTCAAGGTCCAGCGAAGCATAGATCTCGCGGCCCGTCTGGCCCTCTCCGACAGCGGCGCTGACCCGCGCTATCTTGCCGTGAACCGGCTCTGCAAGACCGTTGAAGTCCACCAGAACGTCAGCCCCGGCCATACCGGACGGGCTGCTTGTCAGTGTCGCGAATTCGGAATTGGAAATCCTGAACAGAACCTCCAGCGCTTTCGGATCGATAAGTTGCCCGACCCGCTCATTGGCATTGACCAGACCGCCGAGCACCGCCGAAACGTCGCTCAAGACGCCGTCAAACTCTGCATAGACGGCCGTGTCCCGCAGTTTGCGCGCGGCCTCGTCCACATTAATCCGCGTCCGGCTCAACTGGGCCTCGGCGCGGTTGATCCTGGCCTTGGCATCCGCCACGGCTTGCCGTTTGCCCAGAATGGCCTGTTCGGCACCGGACAGGGCCAATTCGGCGCTTTCGATCGCCGCATCGGTCCCGACACCGCGCTCTTTCAGGGATTTCTGCCGGTCCAGCGCCTGCTGGCGCAAGGCGGCCTGGCGCTCGGCGGCGGTCTGTTCATCCCGTGCGAGGATCAGCGCTTCGCTGGCTTCGTCCAGTTCGGCCTCGGCCTCGGCCAGTTCCGTCTGCAACAGCTTTAGCGCCGCTTCGGCCGATGCCGGATCAGTCTGGAACAACAGGTCGCCGGCCTTGACCCTGCCGCCCTCGCGAAAGTCAGGCGCGAGGCGCACCAGAGCACCGCCCGCCACAGCCCGGATTTCGAGCGTGCGCCCGCTTAGGACCTCGCCATAGGTTTCGATGACAGGCGTCACTGTTTGCAGCGCGATGGTTTGCACCTCGACCGAATAGGTGCGCTCCCGCACCGGACGCTGGCGTTGCGACTGCGCCTGTTTTTCCTTAACCGCCTGATAAAATACGTTGCCGGCAATCAGCAGTAGTCCGATGGTCAACACCAGAATAAACAGCCCAAGCAAGCCACGAGTCATGAAACGCATTTCGCTATCCGTTCGGATGGTTCACGGGAACAATGATATACCACGCCTAAAGAATAGCATTCCGTCGCCGCGCGGCAAATGAATACGGTGAATCCCGTATTGTTTTCACGATTCATTTACGGCGCAGGTGCTCCGTCAGGCGCGGCATGATCTCGACAAAATTGCAGGGCCTGTGGCGCGCATCCAGTTGCGGTTCCAGTATCGCGTCCCAGCCGTCCTTGCAGGCTCCGGGGCTGCCCGGCAGAGCGAACAGGTAGGTTCCGTTGGCCACGCCTCCGCAGGCCCGCGACTGCACCGCGGACGTGCCGACCTTATCCATCGAGACAATCGTGAAAACCGTGCTGAAAGCCTCGATTTCCTTTTCGTAGACGTCGCGGTGCGCTTCGACGGTGACATCGCGGCCAGTCAGCCCGGTGCCGCCGGTGGAAATCACCACGTCGATTTCCGAATTCCGGCACCATTCCGCCAGTTGCGCCGCAACCGCCTTTCGGTCATCCGGCAGAATATTACGCGCCGCCAGCGTGTGGCCCGCCGCTTCCAGCCGTGCCACCAGGGTATCGCCCGACTTGTCATCGGCGCTGGTGCGCGTGTCGGAAACGGTGAGCACCGCGATGCGCACCGGAACGAAGGTCTTCGATTTATCAATGCCTGCCATGGTTCACTCTTCCAGTTTCGCTTTCAACGCCAGCAAGTCCGCCCATGCGTCGCGTTTCTTCATTCCGTCCCGCAACAGGGCGGCGGGATGGAACATCGGCAGAACCGGCTTGCCAAAGGCTTCTGTCCATTTCCCGCGCAGCCGCGTGATCCCCTTTTTGCCGAGTATCGCGCTGCACGCCGTATTGCCCATAAGCACCAGAATATCGGGGTTCACCAGCGCGATATGACGCTCCAGAAACGGCATCATCATCGCGATCTCGTCATGAGTCGGTTCGCGGTTTTGCGGCGGGCGCCAAGGCATGACATTTGTGATGTAAAGCGCGTCTTCCGGCGCTTCGCCGCTTCGCGACAGGCCAATGGCGGCGAACATCTTGTCCAGCAACTGCCCGGCGCGGCCCACGAACGGCTTGCCCTGCATATCCTCGTCGCGGCCCGGCGCCTCTCCGATCACCATGACGCGGGCCACCGGATTGCCGTCGGCAAACACCAGACTGCGCGCGCCCTTCTTCAGCGCGCAATGGTCGAATACGGCCATTGCGTTGCGCAATTCCGCCAGATCTTTGCAGCGCGCCGCCATCAGCCGGGCGACATCGGCGGCGCCGTCCGCGACAGGCAGGGGTTTGGGCATTTCAACGGGTTTTATATTCGACGACGCGCCCATCTTCGGCAGGGACTTCGGCTGATCATAGCGGTTGACCGGCGTTTCCGAGATTGCCTCGTCAACGCCCATCTCAAACTGCCATTCCAGCGCGGCCAGTGCCGCTGATGCGTCAAGCTCGTTCAGCATGGGATTCCCTTCAACCGCCTCAGGATAGAAACCGCAGGGGCTTTCGTAAATCCCTTGTTTCCTGTTTCGGCGGTGGTATAAGCCGAGAACCAGATAAAGAGGACCGCATGGCTTTTTCGGCAAGACACCTTCTTGGTATCGAACAGCTCTCCGTTCCGGATATTCAATCCATCCTCGACCTCGCCGACCAATATGTCGATTTCAACCGCAAGGCGCACAAGCATTCCGACGCGCTGGCAGGCCTGACCCAGATCAACATGTTCTTCGAGAACTCGACCCGCACACAGGCGAGCTTCGAGATTGCCGGAAAACGCCTTGGCGCGGACGTCATGAGCATGGCGATGGGGGCCTCCAGCCTGTCCAAGGGCGAAACCCTGATAGACACGGCGCTGACGCTGAACGCGATGAACCCCGACCTGCTGGTGGTGCGCCACCCGCATTCCGGCGCGGTGGACCTGCTGGCACAAAAGGTCAAATGCGCGGTGCTGAACGCTGGCGACGGGCGCCACGAGCACCCGACGCAGGCCCTGCTGGACGCGCTTACCATTCGCCGCGCCAAGGGTCGGCTGCACAGGCTAAACGTGGCGATCTGCGGCGACATCGCGCATTCGCGGGTGGCGCGGTCGAATATTTTTCTTCTGGGCAAAATGGAAAGCCGCATCCGGCTTGTCGGCCCGAAAACACTGATGCCCGCAGGTATCGACCAATTCGGCGTCGAGATCTATGACGACATGGCCGAAGGCCTGAAGGACGTTGACGTGGTAATGATGCTGCGCCTGCAAAAGGAACGCATGGACGGGGCCTTCATCCCGTCGGAGCGCGAATATTATCACCGCTGGGGCCTGAACGCCGAGAAACTGTCGAACGCTAAGGACGATGCCATCGTCATGCACCCCGGCCCGATGAACCGCGGCGTGGAGATCGACGGAGAGATCGCCGACGATATCCGCCGCTCCGTCATTCAGGAACAGGTGGAAATGGGCGTCGCCGTCCGTATGGCGGCGATGGACCTGCTGATGCGCGGACGGTCCGTCCCGCAGAACAAGGGGGTGCTGGTATGAGCGAACTGCTGCTGATCGGCGCGCGCATTATCGACCCCGAAGCCGGCACCGACCGCCTCGGTTCCGTCATGATACGTGACGGCCTGATCGCCGAGGTTCTCTACGGCGAACCGCCCGCGCCGGGCCGCGTCGAGACCATAGATTGCGGCGGCATGTGCCTTGCGCCCGGCATCATCGACATCGGCGTAAAAGTCTGCGAACCGGGTGAGCGCCACAAGGAAAGCTTCCGGTCCGCAGGTGACGCGGCGGTTGCCGGCGGTGTGACGACCATGGTGATCCGGCCGGATACCGAGCCCGCTATAGACAGCCCCGAAACGCTGGAATTCGTGCATCGCCGCGCGGTGGACGACAGCAAGGCCAACGTGCTGCCCATGGCGGCGCTGACCAAGGGGCGCAAGGGCCGCGAAATGGCCGAAATCGGATTTCTGCAGGACGCGGGCGCCGTCGCTTTCACCGACTGCGACGCCGTGATCGAAAACAACAAGGTGTTCGGCCGCTGCCTGACCTATGCCAATGCGCTCGGCGCGCTGGTCATGGGCCATGTGCAGGAGCCGTCGCTGAGCAACGGCGCCGCGGCGACCTCGGGCCCACTGGCCACGAAACTGGGCCTTCCCGCTGTTTCCCCGATTGCGGAGCGCATCCAGCTGGAACGCGACATGGCCATCGTCGAAGCCACCGGCGCGCGTTATCACATCGACCAGATTTCCTGCGCCGCCGCCCTGCCCGCTCTGAAACGGGCCAAGGACGCGGGCCTGCGGGTCACGGCGGGTGCCTCGATCCATCACCTGACGCTGAACGAGTTCGACATCGAGGGCTATCCGACCTTCTTCAAGGTCAAACCGCCGCTGCGCGGCGAGAGCGACCGCGTCGCCGTCGTGACGGCGCTGGCCGACGGGCTGATCGACATCGTATCCTCGATGCACACCCCGCAGGACGAGGAAAGCAAGCGCCAGCCGTTCGAGGCCGCTGCCTCGGGTGCTGTGGCGCTTGAGACGCTGCTGCCCGCCGCGATGCAGCTTGTACATGCCGGAATGATCGACCTGCCCGTCCTGTGGCAGAAGCTGTCGCTGAACCCTGCCCGGCTGCTCGGGCTGCCGGCGGGACGCATGGCCGCGGGTGCGCCCGCCGATCTGGTACTGTTCGACCCCGCCAAGCCCTTTGTGCTGGATCGCGAGAACCTGCGCTCCAAATCGAAGAACACGCCGTTCGATGGCCGCCGTATGCAGGGGCGCGTCCTGCGCTGCTTCGTCGGCGGCAAACAGATGTTCGAAGGGAATAGCTGATGTTTCCAGCCAACGACATCTCCGTTCTGGACGCCACCGTCGTCGCCACCCTGTCCTACCTGCTGGGGTCGGTGCCCTTCGGCATGA
>JBFFQS010000031.1:0-17785 GCA_041573315.1 Amylibacter sp.
TACGTCCACCACACAGGCCGCAAACTCAAAGTGGTTGACACGGCTCTGGACCGCGATTACTTCATGACGGCGGAAGACTCCAAGAAGTGGGGCATCATCGACGAGATCGTTCAGAAGCGTCCGTCGGAAGAAAAATAAGCGCACAGGCCGGCAATGATTTTTTCACCAATCGGTGCCAGTTTTATCGGCTCCGATCGGGCCGGAAAACGTGCGGAATTGCCCGAGAATTGGCATTGTGCCACCGAAAAATCTGCCATAGTGTTGTGGCAAAGTGGCCGGGTAACCGGCAAAAGCATAGAAATTGGGATATCCCAACGGAGTAAATAATGGCGAATTCGAGTGACGGCGACTCAAAAAGCACCCTGTATTGTTCTTTCTGCGGAAAGAGCCAGCACGAGGTGCGGAAACTGATCGCCGGTCCAACGGTGTTCATCTGCGACGAATGTGTCGAGCTTTGCATGGACATCATCCGCGAAGAGACGAAAAGCAGCCTGGTGAAATCGGGCGACGGCGTGCCAACCCCGTCGGAAATCTGCAAGGTTCTGGACGATTATGTCATTGGTCAGGACGTGGCCAAGCGGGTGCTGTCGGTTGCGGTGCACAATCACTACAAACGGCTTAAGCATTCGGACAAGAGCGCCGACATCGAGCTGGCGAAATCCAACATCCTGCTGATCGGGCCGACCGGTTGCGGCAAGACGCTGCTGGCGCAGACGCTGGCGCGCATCCTCGATGTACCGTTCACCATGGCTGACGCCACCACTCTGACCGAGGCCGGCTATGTCGGCGAGGATGTCGAGAACATCATTCTGAAGCTGTTGCAGGCAAGCGAATACAACGTAGAGCGTGCGCAGCGCGGCATCGTCTATATCGACGAGGTCGATAAGATCACGCGCAAGTCGGACAATCCCTCGATCACCCGCGACGTGTCGGGCGAGGGCGTCCAGCAGGCATTGCTGAAGATCATGGAAGGCACGGTTGCAAGTGTGCCCCCACAGGGCGGACGCAAGCATCCGCAGCAGGAATTCCTGCAAGTGGACACGACCAACATCCTGTTCATCTGCGGCGGCGCGTTTTCCGGTCTGGAAAAGATCATCGCCCAGCGGGGCAAGGGCTCCGGCATCGGTTTTGGCGCTGACGTCAAGGACGAGGAAAAGCGCAGCATCGGCGAGACCTTCACCGAACTGGAACCCGAAGACCTGTTGAAATTCGGTCTGATACCGGAATTCGTCGGCCGTCTGCCGGTCATCGCGACGCTGACCGATCTGGATGAAGATGCGCTGGTGACGATCCTGTCCGAGCCGAAGAACGCTCTGGTCAAGCAGTACCAGCGCCTGTTCGAACTGGAAGACGTCAAGCTGACCTTTACCGACAACGCGCTGCGCGCGATTGCCCAGCGGGCGATCAAGCGCAAGACCGGCGCGCGGGGCTTGCGCTCGATCATGGAGGACATCCTGCTGGATACGATGTTCGAGCTGCCGGGCCGTGACAACGTCGAAGAAGTCGTCGTCAACGAAGAAGCGGTGCGCCGGGAATCCGATCCGCTGCTGGTCTTTGGCGACAAGGCCGAGGAAAGTGCCTCTGCGTCCTAAAGGCCTCTGGCTTTTACGACTGTAATAGGCGATATCAGGAAAAACGAACCAGAGGTTACCATGCTATTTCTGAAACGGATTTTTACCTGGTGGAACGGCCAGACCCTGAACACCCAGTTCCATACTTGGCGCAATGGCGTCAAAGTGGGCGAGGACGAGCAGGGCAACGTCTATTACGAAAGCCGCGACAAGAAACGCCGCTGGGTGATCTTCAACGGCGAGGCCGAAGCCTCGCGCGTTTCGCCCGACTGGCACGGCTGGCTGCATCACACCTATGAGAAGCCGCCGACGGTTGCCGCGCTGCCGCACAAGCCGTGGGAAAAACCGCATGTCGAGAACCTGACGGGAACCGCCATGGCCTATGTGCCCAAGGGCAGCCTTCGGGCGGCCAAACCGGCGGTACGGGCCGACTACGAGGCATGGCAGCCGGAATAAAGGGGCCGCGAGCACATGGTAAACAACGTGACAGAAACCGCTATCGGTGGCGTGGTATTGGCCATTGCCGCCGCTTTTCTGTACTATGCCAGTTCGATCGTCGGCGTCGGCGGTCCGAATGACAGCTATTTCCTGACCGCGAGCTTTCGCTCCGCCGAGGGCATCACGGTCGGCACCGATGTGCGTCTGGCGGGCGTAAAGGTCGGCACTGTCACCGGCCTGGAACTTAACCCGGAAACCTATCGCGCCGACGTGAAGTTCACTGTCGAGAAATCAGTCGCCGTGCCGGACGATTCCGGCGTATCCGTTTCCAGCGAAGGCCTGCTGGGCGGGAATTTCCTGGAAATCATCCCCGGCGGGTCTGCCTTCAGCCTTGAAGACGGAGGCGAGATCGAGGATACGCAAGGTTCGGTTAGCCTTTTGACTTTGTTGATGAAATTCGTCGCCGGCGACGGGACTTCGAATTAATGTTCCGGCGTGCCGGTCTCGTTGCCCTGTGTATCGCCGCAACGACGTTGGCCGCACTGGGACAGGCGGCAATAAAAACCGAAAACGGACAGGGAGCGCGCCTCAAGGGGCTGGATACGATTACCGGCGAGGTGTCGGAGCTGGAAGTGGCCGTGGGCGGCACGATCCGTTACGAACGCTTGCAGATCACCCTGAAGGAATGCCGCTACCCCGAGGGCAATATCAGCTCCGACGCATTCGCCTATCTGGTGATACAGGACGACCGTAGCGAAATCCCGAATTTCGACGGCTGGATGATCGCCTCCAGCCCGGCGCTGTCGGCGCTGGAACACCCGCGCTATGACGTCTGGGTGACCAGGTGCACGACCTCTTCCTGAGGCGTTTCAGGATTTAATTCCAGAAAGTTAGCGGGCTTTTCCAATGCAACGTGAAGCCGGCCCAGATAGTCGGATTGCGGGATTTCGATCGCGCCCAGAGATTCAAGATGCGGCGTCAGGAACTGCGTATCGAACAGGATATAGCCGCCGACCCGCAGCCGCGCCACCAGATTGGCGAGCGCTATCTTAGAGGCGTCGGTTGCGCGGGAAAACATGCTCTCGCCGAAGAACGCCCGCCCCAGAGCCACGCCGTAGACACCACCGATCAAACGCCCTTGCCGGAAGACCTCGACCGAATGGGCATAGCCCCTGCGGTGCAGTTCCATGTAGAGATCGAAAATTTTGGTGTTGATCCACGTCTCCGGCCGGTCGGCGCAGGCGCGGACGACCTCTGCAAAGCAGGTATCGACAGAAACGGTGTAGTCGGCGTTCCGCATCCGCCTGCGCAAAGACCGTGAGATGTGAAAGCCGTCGAGCGGGAAGATACCGCGCAACTGTGGCTGCACCCAAAAGATTTCGGGATTGTCGGCGCTCTCCGCCATGGGAAAAACGCCGGAGGCGTATGCTTGGAGCAGCACTTCCGGCGTTATGGTCTGTCGTTGCAATCCGCTCATGATGCGGGCCGGTGATTCAGGGTTTCGGGGGTGCGTTCGCTTCCAGCCACTTTTCCAGCCAGTGAATGTTGTAGTCGCCGGTCTGGACGGCTTCTTCCTGCAACAGGGCGTGGAACAGCGGCACCGTGGTGTCGATCCCGTCGATGATCAGCTCGTCCAAAGCGCGTTTCAGGCGCGCCAGCGCTGCCGGCCGGTCTGTTCCGAACACGATCAGCTTGGCGATCAGGCTGTCGTAGTAGGGCGGGATCGTGTAGCCGTTATAAATCGCGCTGTCCATCCGAACGCCCAGACCGCCGGGCGCGTGATAGGTCGTGACCTTGCCGGGGCAGGGCGAGAATTGCGGTACTTTCTCGGCGTTGATCCGGACCTCGATGGCGTGGCCGTCCAGCACAAGATCCTTTTGCTTGAACGACAGTTTCTCGCCGGAGGCGACGCGCAGCTGTTCCTTGACCAGATCGACGCGATAGATTGCTTCGGTCACCGGATGTTCAACCTGCAGGCGGGTGTTCATCTCGATAAAAAAGAACTCGCCGTCTTCAAACAGGAATTCGATGGTGCCTGCGCCGGAATACTTGATATTGGCGATGGCGTCGGCGCAAACCTTGCCGATCTTGGCGCGGGTCTTTTCGTCGATGGCCGGACCGGGGGCCTCTTCCAGAACTTTCTGGTGGCGGCGTTGCAGCGAGCAGTCACGCTCGCCCAGATGCACGGCGTTGCCCTGACCGTCGCCGAAAACCTGCACTTCGATATGGCGCGGCAGGGTCAGGTATTTCTCGATATAGACTTCGTCATTGCCGAAAGCGGCCTTGGATTCGGACCGTGCGGTCGAGAACGCCTCGGACAGGTCTTCGCGGATCTTGGCCAGTTTCATGCCGCGTCCGCCGCCGCCGGCGGTTGCCTTGACGATGACCGGATAGCCCATCTTGTCGGCGACCTTGTAGGCCTCTTCCAGCGTCGGAACGCCGCCGTCGGAGCCGGGAACGCAGGGCACGCCGAGGTTCTTCATGGTATCCTTGGCGGTGATCTTGTCGCCCATCATGCGGATGTGTTCGGCGGACGGGCCGATGAACTTCAGCCCGTGATCCTCGACGATCTGAACGAATTCAGCGTTTTCCGACAGAAAGCCATAGCCGGGGTGGATCGCCTCGGCGCCCGTCACTTCGCAGGCCGAGATCAGGGCGGCCATGTTCAAATAGCTCAGCGTGCCCGGAGCCGGCCCGATGCAGACGCTCTCGTCCGCCATTCGGACATGCATCGCATCGGCGTCGGCGGTGGAATGCACCGCAACGGTAGCTACGCCCATTTCCTTGCAAGCGCGAATGACACGAAGGGCGATCTCGCCACGGTTAGCGATCAATATCTTGGAAAACATAGGGCTTTCCTCTCGTTTATTCGATGATGACGAGTGGAGATCCGTATTCCACAGGCGAAGCGTCCTCGACCAGTATCCGGGTGACTTTGCCTGCTTTCGGGGCGGGAATCTGGTTCATGGTTTTCATTGCTTCGACGATCAGAAGGGTCTGGCCTTCTTTCACGGAATCGCCGACCGAAACGAAAGCCGCGGCGCCCGGCTCCGGGCGCAGATAGGCCGTGCCGACCATTGGCGAGGGAACAGCGCCGGGATGCTTGGCGGGATCTTCGGGGGTCGCGGGGGCGGCAGGTTCCGCGGCTGCGGCAACCGGGGCGGGCACTGGAGCGGGCGCGGCAGGGGCCGCGACGGCGGTCGGTGCGGGCGCGGCGACAGCGGTATGGCGGGAAACCCGGACATTCAGGCACTGGTCCGCTCCGTAGTCGCGTTTTACCTGCAATTCAGTCAGGTCGTTTTCACGCAGCAGTTCAGCGAGCGCCTGGATGAAGGTAACGTCGGCATCTTGGTCTTTTTTCGTCATTTTATCCTCAACAAAAGCCGCCCCTTATTTTGAATGGGGTGTGACGTTTATAGGCTGTTTTCGGACAGGTTGAAAGCTTAGAAAACCATATTCATCAGTTCGACAGGCTGCGGCCGTGTTCAATGGCTCCTTTGAACTGCGATGACGGCAGGTAGCCGCGGACGATCAGGTCTCCGATGGTGAAGGTCGGCGTGCCGGAAACCCGCATTTTAGCGCCGAGCTCGCGGACCTTTTCGATATGCTGGGCCACGGCCTCGCTGTCATAGGCGGCCAGAATCGGCTCTACGTCGACCTTGGCCGATTTCGCCAGACGGTCGATGGTTCTGGTGTTCACCGGACCGCTGTAAGTCATCAGAACGTCATGCATCCGCAGATAGGCGTCCGGCCCCTGGGTTTGCAGGGTCGCGATGGCAAGCTTGCTGGAGTTCACGGATTCCTGGCCCAGAATCGGGTATTCCTTGACGATCCAGCGGATATTGCCGTCCTGCTTCAGGATTTCCGTCAGTTCCGGGTGGGCGCGGCGGCAATAAGTGCAGCGATAGTCGACGAACTCGACAATCGTCAGGTCGCCGTCGGGATTGCCGCCGACATAGGAATAGCCGTCGTTGTGAAGCTCGTCGCGGTATTGCTCGACCATTGTCAGATCCGCCGCGCGCTCTGCCTCGGCATCCTTGGCTGCCTGCTCTTCTTCGCGCGCGCGAAGAATGTCGATCGCTTCCATCAGAACTTCGGGATTTTCGAGAAGATAGCTGCGTACTTCGTCGCGGAACTGCTGGCGTTCGGTGTCGGTCATCTGAGACAGATCGAAGGCCTGAAGCGGCAGGGTGACCCATACGAGGCCGGTCAGGAGTATAAGAAACTTACGCATAAAACCTACTTTCCGTCATTCATTCTTTTTGCAGCGACCACAATGTCATCCGCCCTTAGCCATCCGCTGGTGCCCTGCGGCAGGACCTGCTTCGCTCTTTCGGCATGTATTGTGGCTTGTTTGAAGTCAGAAGCAAGGGCATATCGCTCTGCCGTGATCAATGAGGCCATGCCGGCCTGTCCGTCGCGGGCATATGCCAGCGCCAGATTGTAGAGCATCATCGTATCGCGCGAATCCCGCGCGTGAGATTTCCTGAGGATCGCCAGCGCTTCCTTGTTATTCGCGGCGGTATCCGTCGCCAGCAGGGCGCGCCCGAGGCCGCTCTGGATAAGGGGCTCGTCCGGCGCCAGATCGGCGGCTTTGCGGTAAGAAGCCACCGAGGCCGCCGCCTTGCCGCCTTCCAGCAGGAACTGGCCCTTGAGTTCATGATAGAAGGCGTCGTTGGGGCGCCGCTGGATCAGCCGGTCGATGGTCGCCGCCGCCTTGCCCTCATCGGGCAGGCGATGCCAGGCTATGGCGCGGGCCAGCAGCGCCGGTTCACTGTCGTCAGAGGCGGCAAAGCGCTTCAGCGTCGATTTCGGTGTGTTCAGGAAACCGCTGAACTTGGCCGCCGCCCTTGCGTACCAATAGTCTATATCCGGTGCCTGTGCGCTGTCCTTGGGACGGTAGGCCGCGACGTAGCCGCGCAGCCGGGATATCCGCTCGGAGGACAGCGGGTGCGTCTGGGCGTAGGGATCGATGTTCTGCACGCTCAGCAACTCCTGCCCCCGGAACAGGTCCAGCACATCTATGGCTGCCGCGGGATCTATGCCGGCAGCCGCCATATAGCGCGCGCCGGACTGGTCGGCGCTGGCTTCCTGCGAGCGGGTGTTTGACAGAATGCTTTTACGAACCGCGTCGGCCGATCCGAGTGCCAAGCTGGCGCCTGCTTTCGGGCTGCCGGCCGCTGCCGTGATCAGGCCGAGGATAATCCCGACACCCGCTGCGGATTGCGCGCCTGCGAGGCTGGCGGCGCGTTGCGACATATGCCCGCCGGTTATATGGCCGATTTCATGGGCGATCACCGCCTGCAGCATTTCAACGGATTTCAGCCGCATCACCAGACCGGCGTTAATGAAGATATTGTTGCCGCCCGCGACGAAGGCATTCATCGAACGGTCATTGACGATCAGGATATTGGTCGAAGTGATGGGCAGTCCCGCTTTTTGCAGCAGGGGACGCGCCGCCGATCGCAGTGTGCGCTCGATTTCCGCGTCGCGGATCAGGCCGTTTGCCAGGGCCGGACCTATCGTCAGGCAGACGGCGATACAGGCCAGTGCTGTGGATTTTATTGTCTTTATAAACAAAATACAGGCGTCACTTCTTAAAGCGGGCGGGTATAGCGCCTTTCGGATGAACTTCGCTGTCAACCTAAGGGAAATTGCCTCTTTATGGCAACCCGCCGGACGGCAGGTCGCCATAAAGTGATGTCTTGGCCGAGAATTCGGTGAGCCCGCCAGCGGGCCGCCGGTTATCTTGACCACCAGCCGCGTTTCTTCGGCTTGTCTTCCTGTTGTTCCGCGGCAGTTGTCGCCAGTTCGGGCTCTGCGGCGGGTGCCGGTGCCGGTTCGGGGGCTTTTTTGGCCTCTGGTTCAGGTGCGGGCTCGGCGGCAGGGGCTTCGGCTTCCGCCTCGGCAGAAGGTTCCTCGACCTTTTTCTTGCGCGGCGCACGCTTGCGCTTAGGCTTCTCGGCGGGCGTTTCTTCGGCCGCCTCGGGCTTGGTGGGCTCTTCCGCAGCGGCTTCCGCCTCGGCAGCAGGTTCCTCGACCTTTTTCTTGCGCGGCGCGCGTTTGCGCTTGGGCTTCTCGGCAGGCGCTTCCTCGGCCTTTTCGGCCTGCGGGGCCTCCTCAGCCTTTGCTTCAGGCTCTGCGGTCGCAGCGGCTGTCTCGGGCTTCTGCTCCGCCTCGGCTGCAGGTGTTTCCTGCGGCTTCTGGCTGTTGTTCTGATCGGACTCTTGCGAGCGGCCGCCGCGCCGACGCCGGCGACGGCGTTTCTTCTTGGGCTGCTCGTCGTTGTCGCCCGTGGCTTCCGGCGATTGCGGCTGTTGCTGCGACTGCCCGGTTTCCATCTCTGTGCTTTCGACGGTGATGGTCTGCGGCGCTTCGGGGGTTGTCACGACACGGCTGGCGGTCTTGAACAGTTCGACCGTGTAGTCCGGGCTGATCAGGTGGGTGTCCGCCTCGATCCGGATAGACATGCCGTAGCGCTTTTCGATCTTGGCGACATGTTCGCGCTTGGCGTTCAGCAGGTAGTTGGCGACGGCGACGGGGGCCTTGACCAGAACTTCCTTGCTGCGCTGGCGTACGCCTTCCTCTTCCAGTTCGCGCAGGATGGCGAGCGACTGGTTGTCGTCGGAGCGCACGATGCCGGTGCCGTGGCAGGCGGGGCAGGGTGCGGTTGTGGCTTCGATCATGCCGGGACGCAGACGCTGGCGCGACATTTCCATCAGGCCGAAGCCCGATATCTTGCCGACCTGAATGCGGGCGCGGTCGTCTTTCAGCTTGTCCTTGATGCGGCGCTCGACGGCGGCGTTGTTGCGCCGCTCTTCCATGTCGATGAAATCGATGACGATCAGACCGGCCAGATCGCGCAGGCGCAACTGGCGGGCGACCTCTTCGGCGGCCTCGAGGTTGGTGCGCAGCGCCGTGTCCTCGATCGAGCCTTCCTTGGTCGACTTGCCGGAGTTGACGTCGATGGCGACCAGCGCCTCGGTGACGCCGATCACGATGTAGCCGCCGGATTTCAACTGTACCGTCGGGTTGAACATGCCCGACAGATAGCCTTCGACCTGATAGCGCGCGAACAGCGGCATCGGATCGGTGTAGAGCTTGACCTTTTCGGCGCGGTTCGGAACCAGCATGGTCATATAGTCCAGCGCGATCTTGTAGCCGTCCTCGCCCTCGACCAAAATCTCGTCGATGTCGCGGTTGTAGAGGTCGCGGATCGAGCGTTTTATCAGGTCGCCTTCGGCGTATATCTGGGCCGGTGCGATGGATTTCAGCGTCAGGTCACGGACCTGTTCCCACTGGCGTTGAAGGTATTCATAGTCGCGCTTGATATCGGTTTTGTTGCGCTTGGCGCCCGCTGTGCGGATGATCAGTCCGGCGCCTTGCGGCACTTCGATCTCGTTTGCGACGGCCTTGAGTTTCTTGCGATCCGCGGCGTTGGTGATCTTGCGGGAAATCCCGCCACCGCGCGCGGTGTTGGGCATCAGAACGCAATAACGTCCGGCGAGCGACAGATAGGTGGTCAGCGCCGCGCCTTTGTTGCCGCGCTCTTCCTTGACGACCTGCACCAGCATGATCTGGCGGACCTTGATGACTTCCTGGATCTTGTAGCGGCGGGGGCGCGGTTTGCGTGGGCGCACCTCGTCCTCGACATCGTCGTCGGCGACGGATTCGATGTCGGCATCCTTGGAGGAGGCCGTCGTTTCCTCGCTGTCGCGATCACTGTCTTCGTGTTGAGATTCGTCATGTTCGCTGGTGCTATCGCCCTCATCCGATTGATCGGACTGCGAATTTTCGTGATCGGAGTGTTTGTGGGTCGTGGAATTTTCCGGCACTTCGACCAGTTCGGCATCCGCCTCCTCGACATCGATTACGTCATCGGACGTGACCTGCGCGTCTCTCGGAGCACCTTCTTCGGAGGCCTTGGCTTTGGACGGACGCCGGCGGCGGCGCGATTTCGGTTTCTCTTTGTTTTCGTCGTCGGCCATGGACTGCGCATAAGCGGCCTCTTCGGCCAGCAGTTTTTCACGGTCCGCGGCAGGGATCTGGTAATAGTCGGGGTGAATTTCCGAAAACGCCAGAAATCCGTGCCGGTTGCCGCCATAGTCGACAAAGGCCGCTTGCAGCGACGGTTCGACCCGGATGACTTTGGCCAGATAGATATTTCCGGCGAGTTGACGTTTGTAGAGGTTTTCGTAATCGAATTCCTCGACCTTGTTTCCATCAACCACTACAACGCGGGTTTCCTCCGCGTGGGTGGCATCGATAAGCATTTTCTTTGGCATATTAACTCTTCACCACACAGGCGGAGAGCCCCCGGCGGAGCCGAGAGCCTTGAACTTGTGTGAAATGTTAGGGCGAAATTGGACGCAAGAATGCCAGCAGTGGCGGTTGAGACCGCCAGGCTTTTGCTGGTTCCATTCTCTGCGCGTTTCATCGCGGTTTTCTCCAACGCTCTTATGATCGAGCGCTAACTCGCGCCCCGGTCAGCGCATTACACGTCGTTCGGGGCGTAATTCTTGGTCAAGAGACCTGTCAGGGTTCAGTTTTCCGGCTGTTTGCCTTAAACGAACGCTCTGACGAAACTTCTCGGCAGGCGACTAAGTTCGCACTGGTCAGACATCATTACGGGCTGCACAAAATAATTACAATCTATTTTTAGGTGTAGTAAGCTTTGGGAAAACCGGCGACAGGCACAACAAAGCCGGGACAGGCAAAAACAGAGCAGAGGCCCGCAGTGATCAGAGTTCTATTGGCGTATGTCGTGTTGTTCACCTTTATGGGTGCGCACGGTTCGGCGGCGCAGGACCTTCACGCGATAGCGCGCATAAATGTCGAAAAATCCGAGATATCCGACCGGCTGCTGGGCGGTGTCGCCGTAAGGCTGTCACTGTCGCAGGCGGTTCCGTTCCGGGTGTTCACGCTGGATGGCCCCAAGCGGCTGGTGGTCGATTTCAAAGAGGTCGACTGGAGCCTGTTCAGCGCCGACGACATCCTTGATACAGAGGCCGTTACCGGTGTTCGTTACGGCATTTTCCGACCGGGCTGGTCGCGCATGGTTCTGGACCTCGATACGCCGCTGGAGGTGGAAAACATCGAGATGGACACCGGCGCGAACCAAGGCGGTCCGGTAACGCTTTCGATCCTGATGAAATACGTTTCAAGCACGGATTTCGCCGAAAAGGCCGGCGCACCGGATGACGACGGCTGGCATTACGAAGACAAGACACCGAAGGTCGCGTCGCGGGGCCGCCAGATGGGCGACCGTCCGCTGGTTGTCGCCATAGACGCGGGCCACGGCGGCATTGATCCCGGGGCGACGCGCTATGACCACGAGGAAAAGCACCTTGTGCTGCTGTTCGCGCGGGAGCTGAAAGAGGCGCTGATCCTGACCGGGCGCTATTCCGCCGCCATGACCCGCGATCAGGACGAATTCGTATCTCTGCCCGACCGGATCACGCGCGCGCGTGCCTTTGGGGCGGATGTCTTCATTTCGCTGCATGCCGACGCGCTGGCCAAAGGCACGGCGAGCGGCACCACGGTCTATACCCTGTCGGAAAAGGCGTCCGACGAGGCCGCCGAGACGCTGGCGGCGCAGCACGACCGCTCTGACCTGCTGGCCGGCGTCGATCTGAGCCGGCAGGACGATCAGGTGGCCACCGTCCTGATGGACATGGCCCGGCTGGAAACCGCCGCGCGCAGCGAGGTTCTGGCAGAGATGCTGGTGGTGGGCATTTCAGAGTCTGTCGGACACCTGCACAAGCGCCCGCATCTGTCTGCCGGGTTCACGGTGCTGAAGGCCCCGGACATCCCCTCGGTCCTGGTCGAACTGGGGTTCATGTCGAACGAGCATGACCTGAAAAACCTGCTGAACAAGAAGTGGCGGGCCCAGGTGATCGAGGGTCTGGTCGCGGCGCTGGACATGTGGGCGGTCGAGGATGCCGCGCAGGCGCTGCTGTTGCGCAAATAGGGTTCCATTCCAAAAGTGAAACGCTTATGTAGGGGCCGAATTGAAGGAGCCGGATTTCGGCGGAAATAAGCCGTGGTTCCGGAAGGTGCGTTTTGACGCCACCGGTATTGGGACCTATAATCGGGTCTTGCGTAGAAAAGGGTATCCAGTGATCCGCTTCTTGTTGTCCATTCTCGGCGGTATTTTCAGCCTTATCACCTTGGGTATCGTTATGGCCGCCCTCGGCCTCGGCGCGATCTTTTTCGTCTATGGCCGCGATCTGCCGGATCATAACCGTCTGGCAACCTATGAGCCTGCCACTATCAGCCGCGTCTATTCGGGGCAGGGCTATGTCATGGACGAGTTCGCGCAGGAACGCCGGCTGTTCACGTCGGTCGACGATATTCCCGATCTGGTCAAGCAGGCGTTCATCAGCGCCGAGGACAAGAATTTCTACGAACACAAGGGCTATGACGCGCTGGGGATCATGAAGGCGATCCTCGACGCGGCGCAGGGCGCACGGCTGCGCGGCGCCTCGACCATCACGCAGCAGGTGACCAAGAACTTCCTGCTGTCAGGCGACCGGTCGGCGGAGCGCAAGGTCAAGGAGATAATTCTGGCGGCGCGTCTGGAAAAAACGCTGAGCAAGGAAAAGATCCTGGAGCTGTATCTGAACGAGATCTTTCTGGGACAGAACTCCTATGGCGTAGCGGCGGCGGCGGAAACCTATTTCGGCAAGCCGCTGGAGGATCTGACAGTGGCCGAGGCGGCCTATCTCGCGGCGCTGCCGAAAGCGCCCAGCGACTACCATCCTGTGCGGGAAGTCAAACGCGCCACCGAGCGCCGTAATTTCGTGCTGCGAGAGATGGCCGAGAACGGCTTTATCACGCAGGAAATGAAAGAGGCGGCGCAGGCGCAGCCCTTGCGCACCGTGCAGGGCGGGGATTTCGAGTCCGTCCGGTCCAGCCGTCCGCCGCGGGACTATTTCACCGACGAGATCCGGCGGCAGCTGTCGAGCGAATTCGGCGAGGACGAGTTCTTTGGCGGCGGCCTGACAATTCGCGCCACCATGGATCCGGACCTCCAGAAAGAGGCGGCGCGGGATTTGCGTGCCGGTCTGGAAGCCTATGACAGGGTGCACAGCCCCTGGCGCGGGCCTGCGGCGACCCTGCCGCCGGAGTCGCTGAAATCAGAGGAAAGCTGGCGGGCGGCCATGTCCGACCTGACGCTGGCGCGCGACATCGACGACTGGTATCCCGCCGTTGTGCTGGAGGTCGGGGCCAAGACCGCGCGGATCGGCATCGAAGGCATCGAAGAGGATGCCGACGGTCATTTCCTGTCCTTCGCGGATGAAACAGAATGGGCCAAGAACCGCGAGGATTCGGATGGCAACAAGACGCCGATGCGCCAGCCTTCGGACATGTGGGCCGTTGGCGACGTCATTTACGTGAAGCCCGAGCGTGACGATGCGGGCGCGGTGAAACGCTGGACCCTGCGCCAGATCCCCGAGATTCAGGGCGGCTTCATGGCGATGGACACAAATACCGGCCGCGTGCTGGCCATGCAGGGCGGATTTTCCTATCAGGACAGCGTGTTCAACCGCGCGACACAGGCGATGCGCCAGCCCGGTTCCTCTATCAAGCCATTTGTCTATGCCTCGGCGCTGGACAGCGGGTTTTCTCCGGTGTCTATCATCGTCGACGCACCGATCGAGATAGATACGCCGCAAGGACTGTGGACGCCCAAGAACGCCGGAAACCAGTATTACGGGCCTGTGCCGCTGCGCATCGGCATCGAACAGTCGCGGAACCTGATGACCATCCGTCTGGCGCGGGAGATCGGCATGAACGTGGTCGCCGACTATGCCGAGCGCTTCGGCGTCTATGACGATATGAACAACTTTCTGGCGAACGCGCTGGGGTCGCAGGAAACCACGCTGTTCCGCATGGTGTCCGCCTATGCGATGTTCGCCAACGGCGGCGAGCGCGTGGAGCCCACGATGGTCGACCGTGTTCAGGACAGATTCGGCACAACGATCTATCGCCACGACAAGCGGCGCTGCGTCGGCTGCTCCGAGGCCTTCGTGCCCGAGGGGCGCTCTCCGACGATCCTCAGCGACCGGCGGCGGGTGATGGATGCCGTCACCGCCTATCAGCTGACCTCGATGATGCGCGGCGTGGTCGAGCGCGGCACGGCGGCGCGGGCGATAAACCTCGATGCGCCGGTGGCCGGCAAGACCGGCACCACCAACGACGCGCGCGACGTCTGGTTCATCGGCTTCACGCCCAACATCGTCGCCGGCTGCTACATGGGCTTTGACCGTCCGGAGCCGCTGGGCCGCGGCGCGTCGGGCGGCGGCATGTGCGGGCCGGTTTTCAACAATTTCATGAAGCTGGCGATCGAGAAATACGGGGCAGGGGAATTTGTGCCGCCCGGTGGCACGGTATCGCTGAAATTCGACCGCTATTCGGGCGCGCGCCTGCCCGATGACGCGCAGGGCGAATACGTGGTCTCGGAACTGTTCCGTGCGGGCGAAGAGCCTTCCTACGGCGCGATTTCAAGCGTTATCGACGGCGGCTTCGCCATGGGGCAGGACCTGAACCTGTTCAGCAATTACGGCAGGGCGGGGACCGATGACACAGGCGAAACCCCGGTCACGCCGCAAAACGGCAACGCCAGTTTCGGGTCTTTGTCCAGCGGCGGGCTGTATTGAGCCAAGGTTTTGCTTTACCCCGCATTTCCCACTTTGTAGAACGGCAGTCTAATCCGACCGAAAGTTACCCATGCGCGCTGAAATCGAAAACCTTGTAGCCGAAATCCGCAAGTCTCTGGACCTGCTGAAACAGCGCATGGACTGGGACACAGCGGCGCACCGAATGGAAGAGTTCAACGCAATGTCCGAAGACCCGGACCTGTGGAACGATCCTGAACGCGCCCAATCGCTGATGCGCGACCGCCAGATGCTGGCCGACGCCATCGAAGGGTTCGAGAGCCTGAACCGAGATTTGGAAGACAATATCGAGCTGATAGAGCTGGGCGAGATGGAAGACGACGCGGAGGTCGTGGCCGAAGCCGAGGCCGCCATCCGCAAGCTGGCCAAGACCGCCGCCAAGAAAGAGATCGAAGCGCTGCTGGACGGCGAGGCCGACGGCAACGACACGTTCATCGAGATCAACGCGGGCGCGGGCGGCACCGAGAGCTGCGACTGGGCATCGATGCTGGCGCGGATGTACACCCGCTGGGCCGAGAAACACGGCTACAAGGTCGAAACCGTATCCTATTCGGCGGGCGACGAGGCCGGGATCAAGTCGGTCACCTACCAGATCAAGGGTCACAACGCCTATGGCTGGCTGAAATCCGAAAGCGGCGTGCACCGGCTGGTGCGGATATCGCCCTATGACAGCAACGCCCGGCGGCATACCTCGTTCAGTTCGGTCTGGGTCTATCCGGTCGTTGACGAGAATATCGAGATCGACATCAACCCCAGCGACCTGCGGGTCGATACGTTCCGGTCCTCGGGCGCGGGCGGTCAGCACGTCAACAAGACGGACTCGGCGGTGCGCATGACGCATATTCCGACCGGCATCGTGGTCACCAGTTCCGAAAAATCGCAGCACCAGAACCGCGCGATCTGTATGGCGGCGCTGAAATCGAGGCTCTACGAGATCGAGATGCGCAAGCGCACCGAGAGCATTCAGGAAGCGCATGAGGCCAAGGGCGACGCGGGCTGGGGCAACCAGATCCGGTCTTACGTGTTGCAGCCCTATCAGATGGTCAAGGACCTGCGCACCAATGTCGAGACATCCGACACGCAGGGCGTGCTGGACGGCGATCTGGATCAGTTCATGGCCGCCGCGCTGGCGCTGGACGTGTCCGGCAAAACGCGGGCCGAGGCGCAGGCCTCTATCTGAGGCTGGCCGGTTTCGTTTTTGCTTGGCAAAGTCAAGCATCCTCCCGTAGAATTTCCGCAAGGGAGGACATGTAATGAGTGAAGGCAGTAACGCCTTGCCCGCCGCATCGAAAGTACCCGATATCCGGGTGATGAAGGTGGGCGACATCGGCTTTGCCCTGCGGGCCGGATGGCGCGATTTTCGCCGTAAACCCCTTTTGGGACTGTTCTTTTCCCTGATCTACGTGATCGGCGGATGGCTGATCTATACCTTCCTCTTCGTCACCGGACAGATTTGGTATGCGCTGCCCTTCACGGCGGGCTTCCCGTTGCTGGCCCCGTTTCTGGCCGTGGGGCTCTACGAGATCTCGCACCGGCTGGAGCAAGGCGACACGGATTTCCGGAACAACGACATCTTCGGCGTGGTCTGGCGGCAGCGCCTGCGCCAGTTGCCGCTGATGTCCTGGGTGATCATCGTCTATTTCCTGTTCTGGTCCTTCTTCGCCCATATGCTGTTCGCGATGTTCATCGGGCCATCCGTACTGATTAACCCCGCAGCCGGCTATGCTTATCTGCTACAGCCAGAGGGGATAATGTTGCTGGTGGTGGGAACTGCGTTTGGGGCGGTCTTCGCCTTCGTGCTGTTTTGCCTGACGGTAATTTCGCTGCCGCTGTTGCTGGACAAGGAGCTGGATTTCGTCACCGCAATGCTGACCAGTATCGCCGTGGTCAAGGCGAATCCCAGGGTGATGATGGCATGGGGCATCACAATTTCCGGGCTGACCTTCGTGGCGATGCTGCCCGCGCTGCTTGGGCTATTCATTGCCTTGCCGGTGCTTGGGCACGCCAGCTGGCACATCTATCGCCGGGCCTTGCAGCACGACTGAGGGCGCAAACCAAAGCCCGCCGGAGCGGGCTTCGATAAAATCTGGTTCTCAGTAAAGCGTCCTGATCAGGAAGCGGTCGCCTTGGCAACGGGTGCCGGCGATTTGCCGCTGCTGGACAGGGGGTCTTCCTGACGCTGGACGGAGCCTTCGAAATGGGCGCCGCTCTCGATCGCGATGGTCTTGTGGATGATGTCGCCTTCGACCTGCGCGGTCGATGTCAGGCGGACTTTCAGGCCACGCACACGGCCGACGACGCGGCCGTTCACCACGATATCGTCAGCGACGACTTCGCCCTTGACGACGGCGCCTTCGCCGATGGTCAGCAGATGCGCACGGATGTCGCCGTCGATATTGCCCAGCACGTTGATGTCGCCGGTTGTCTTGATGTTGCCTTTGATCGTCAGATCGGCGGACAGGGTGGAAGCCGGTGGCTTGGCTTTCGGTGGCGTTGCCGGCGAGGAGGATACCGGTGCCTTGGCAGGCTCGGAGCCTGAAGGCGATGTTGCCGCCTTGGGGGGGGTCGGGGTGTCGGTTGGTTTAGGTTTAGAAAACATCGTTAGCTGCCTTGATATAAGTCATAGGGTTTACGGGGCGTCCATTTATGTGGACTTCGTAGTGAAGGTGTACGCCGGTGCTTCGGCCCGAGTTGCCCATATCACCGATATGGTCGCCAAGCGAGACCTTTTGGCCCGGTTTTACACGAATTCTATACAAATGCGCATAGTAAGTTTCAAATCCCTGCGCGTGGCGGATCTTGATCAGGTTGCCGTATCCGCTCTGCCGGCCGGCGAAAGTAACCACGCCGTCGGCGGTCGAATAGATATCGGTGCCCAGCGGACCGGCCATGTCGGTGCCGTTATGTTGCCTGCGCCCGCCAGAGATCGGATCGCGCCGTGACCCGTAAGGGCTTGTATAGCGGAAGCTGGATTTCACCGGATGCGAAAGCGGAACTTTTTGAGCCGCCAGCTTCATCAGGTTGACCTGATCGAAGTTCCGCAACAAAAGATTGGCGCGCTCGGACAGGGGATCGGCCATCATGCTGTCCGAAGAA
>JBFFQS010000032.1:0-17777 GCA_041573315.1 Amylibacter sp.
GACGCATCGCGGACTGGTCGCGAAATGGCCAATCGCCCGCATAGACCCCACGTTGCGAGCGCTGTTTCGCGCTGCCGGGGCCGAACTGATCGGCACGGACACGCCACCCAAGGTCGCGATCAACGAATACGTCGATGTGGCCAAGGCCTTCTTCCCGGACGGCAAAGAGGCCAAATTCGTCAATGCCGTGCTTGATCACATGGCCCGCGAAGCCAAGCCAGAGGCTTTTGCCTGACACAAACGGCGCCACATCGCACCGGCGCCGTGGCGGCGAATCCGGGCTATCACGAAAAATTTCCTTCGTTTCCTGCAGGTTTGGCCTAGAATTAGTGTATGAGAAAATTTCTTCTTGCCGTGAGTCTCCTGCTTGCCGTCGCGGTGCCCGCCACCGCGGAGCCGATCAAATATGCCTTCGATTACGACGACAGCAACATCGGCTTTTTCTACGTCTTCGACGGTCAGGAATTCGAGGGCAGTTTCAAGAAATTTACCGGCGATGTGGTCCTGGATTTTCAAAAGCCGTCAAATTCCAGCGTCAATGTCATCATTGACAGCACCAGCGCCCAAACCAGCGTGTTTCTGGCAACAGATGCGCTGAAGAGTCCGAAGGTCCTCGCGGTTCGCCAGTATCCCGAGATGCGCTTCGTGTCGCGTTCCGCCCGGCGAGAGGGCAATGGCGCGATCGTCACTGGAGACCTTACGGTTCGCGACGTGACCCGGCCGGTCCAACTGGACGTCACAGTATTCCGCGATCAGGGCACCGAACCGACCGAACGGGACAACCTGATCCTGCGCGTGAAAACCAGCATCAACCGAAGCAATTATCATGCCGGCGGCTATCCGGAAATGGTGGACGACGAGATCAAGATAGATATCCGCGCACGCATCAATCGGATCAAATAGATGTTGCGCAACACTCAGGAGACTTACGGCCTGATCGCCAAGTTGTTCCACTGGGTCCTGGCGCTGTACCTCGCCGCTCTGTTCGGGTTCGGAAAATATATCGCCTCCATGAAGGTCGGGATTGAAAATCTCCACTATTTCAATCTGCACAAGGTTTTCGGGCTGATCGCGCTGACGCTGATCGTGCTGCGCCTCGCCTGGCGGCTGTATACCCCGCCGCCGCCGACGCTGGCCGGGGGGGTGAAACGCTGGGAACTGCCTCTGGCGCGTTTCACGCATGGGATGCTCTACGTCCTGATGTTTGCAATGCCGCTGGCCGGCTGGATCGCCAGTTCCGCGACCGGCATAAGAATTTCATTTTTCGACCTGTTTTTCCTGCCGATGATCGCGCCGCCCAGCGAGCGGATGGAAGACCTGTTTTTCGATATTCACCGCCTTTTTGGATACCTGTTGCTGCTGTTCGTCGCGCTGCATGTCGCCGGGGCGCTGAAGCGGCACCTTGTGCTGCGGGACAAGACATTGCGGCGAATGTGGTTTTAAGAAAAACGGCAAAAGAGCCCGGTATTTTCGCGTGACATCCTGACCAAAAAGCGTATTCCTTGCGCCAGTTTCAAGGAAGCCCCATGCGACTCCTCATTTCATTCGCGGCCTTGCTTTTGTCGGTCGTTCTGCTGCAGCTCAGTTCCGGCGCGATCGCGCCGCTGGACGCGCTTTCCGGCTTCAAAGTGGGCTTTTCCAAGTCCGAAATCGGTCTGCTCGGGTCAGCCCATTTTCTGGGTTTCTTCGTGGGATGTTGGTGGTGCCCCCGCATGATCGGCAACATCGGCCACTCGCGGGCCTTTGCGGTTTTCGCGGCTTGTGGCGCCATTGCGGCCATCGCGCACCCAATGCTTATAGACCCGATAGCCTGGGCCTTTATGCGCGTGATGACAGGCCTGTGCGTCGCAGGATGTTTCACGGTGATCGAGGCATGGCTGCAGGCGAAACTGACCAATGAAATCCGTGGCCGTGTGATGGGCTCTTACCGCGTCGTCGATATCGGCACCTCAGCCGTCGCGCAGTTGATGATCGGCGTTTTGGAGCCTGCCTCTTATGTTTCGTACAATCTGCTGGCAATCCTTTGTTGTGCTTGCATTTTTCCGCTGACCCTGACGCGCAGCAGTGCGCCGGAGGTTCCGAAAACACCGAGCCTGCGGCCGATACGCGCCGCGATGACCTCTCCGCTCGGCGTTGCCGGCGTCATGGTGGCCGGCGTGTCTTCTTCATCGCTTCGAATGGTCGGCCCGATCTATGGTCAGGAAATCGGCCTCTCGCAGAAAGACATCGGGTATTTTCTGGCAACGGTGCTGATCGGCGGGGCGCTGGCGCAGTTTCCGGTCGGGTATTTCGCCGACAAGTTCGACCGGCGCTGGGTACTGATCTGGATTTCGGTACTCAGCATCGCGGTTTGCACGGCGCTGTCGCTGTTCGGCGCTTCGACCCAGACAACGATCTTCGCGCTGGCCTTTGCCTTCGGTTTCACGACATTTCCGATCTATTCGATATCGACGTCGCACGCCAACGATTTCGCGGCTCCCGAAGACCGCATGGAACTGAGCGCGTCCCTGTTGTTCTGCTATGCAATCGGTGCGATTCTCAGCCCTGTCGTCGCCGCCTGGATTATCGAGAACTTCGGTTCGGCGGCCCTGTTCACCTTTATTGCCATGGCGCATGTTTTTCTGGTGGTCTTCGGAATTTACCGGATGTGGGCGCGGCCAACATCGGACGTCAGAGTGCGCTACAGCTACATGCCGCGCACCTCGTATTATATCTCGCGGCTGATGAAGCGGCGGACGATCGAAGAGGACTGAACCAGCAGGCCTCTTCGCGGGTCGGCCAGAAAACGCATCTGGCCCTTTTGGCACACCTGCGTTACATGTCTGCAAGCAACAACAAACGGCAATATCCATGGCACGCATACTTATCACTTCCGCCCTGCCCTATATCAACGGCATCAAGCACCTTGGCAATCTCGTCGGCAGCCAGCTGCCATCCGATGCCTATGCGCGCTACATGCGGGCGCGGGGCAACGAGGTGATGTTCATCTGCGCCACCGACGAACACGGAACTCCGGCGGAACTGGCAGCGGCCAAGGCCGGCAAGGACGTGGCCGAATACTGCCGCGAAATGCATGCGGTGCAGACCGAACTGGCTGACGGTTTCCGCCTGTCGTTTGACCACTACGGGCGGTCCTCCAGCCCGCAGAACTGCAAGCTGACTCAGTATTTCGCCGGCCGGCTGGCCGACAACGGCCTGATTGAAGAGGTCAGCGAGAAACAGGTCTATTCGCATGCCGACGGGCGGTTCCTGCCGGATCGATATATCGAGGGCACCTGCCCGAACTGCGGTTATGACCGCGCCCGTGGCGACCAGTGCGAAAACTGCACCAAGCAGCTCGACCCGACCGACCTGATCAATCCGCGTTCCGCGATATCAGGCTCGACCGATCTGGAAGTGCGCGAAACCAAGCACCTGTACCTGCGTCAATCTAAAATGCGGGAAAAATTGCAGGAATGGATCGACAGCAAGACAGACTGGCCCATCCTGACCACCTCGATCGCCAAGAAATGGCTGAACGACGGCGACGGGCTGCAGGATCGCGGCATCACCCGCGACCTTAGCTGGGGCGTGCCGGTCAAGCGCGGCGACAAGGACTGGCCGGGCATGGAGGGCAAGGTTTTCTATGTCTGGTTCGACGCGCCGATTGAATATATCGCCGCGACAGCCGAATGGGCCGAGGCGCATGATCTGGACGACGCGGCATGGGAACGCTGGTGGCGCACCGACAAGGGCGCGGACGACGTGAAATACGTCCAGTTCATGGGCAAGGACAACGTGCCCTTCCACACGCTCAGCTTCCCCGCCACGATCATGGGATCGGGCGATCCCTGGAAACTCGTGGATTACATCAAGTCGTTCAACTATCTGAACTATGACGGCGGCCAGTTCAGCACATCGCAGGGCCGTGGCGTATTCATGGATCAGGCGCTGGAAATTCTGCCGTCCGACTACTGGCGCTGGTGGCTTCTGAGCCATGCGCCGGAAAGCTCGGACAGCGAGTTCACATGGGAGAACTTCCAGCAGGGCGTGAACAAGGATCTTGCCGACGTTCTGGGCAACTTTGTCAGCCGCGTCACCAAGTTCTGCCGCTCCAAATTCGCGGAGGTCGTTCCCGAAGGCGGCGCATATGGCGAAGCCGAGGCCGCTGTAGTAAAGGCGATAGAAGAGCGCATCGCATCTTATCAGGCCAATATGGAAGCCATCGACATTCGCAAATCCACCGCCGACCTGCGTGCGATCTGGGTGCTGGGCAACGAATACCTGCAAGAGGCGGCACCGTGGTCGAAGTTCAAGGAAGACCCCGACGCCGCGGCAGCCATCGTTCGGTTCGCGCTGAATCTGATCCCGCTCTATGCGGTCCTGTCGGAACCGTTCATTCCCGATGCGGCGCAGACCATGAAGACCGCGATGAATGCCGAAGGCGCTGAATGGCCGACGGATATCGCCGCGGCGCTCCAAAGTCTGCCTGCCGGTCATCGGTTCACCGTGCCCGATGTGATGTTCGCCAAGATCAGCGACGATCAGCGCGACGAGATGCAGGCCAAGTTCGCCGGAAAAACCAAGGCGGTAGAGGTTGCCCAAAGCTAGGAATCACATATAGTCCTCTGGAATTCATTTGGAGGAAATTATGGCAGACTCAAAATCCCTTGGCTTTGACACATTGCAGGTTCACGCGGGAGCGGTCCCCGATCCCGCGACCGGTGCCCGGCAAACACCGATTTACCAGACCACGGCCTTCGTTTTCAAAGACTCGGAACAAGCCGCGCGTTTGTTCAATCTGCAGGAAGTCGGCTATATCTATTCACGGCTGACCAACCCGACGGTTTCGGTTCTGGCGGAACGTGTGGCTACGCTGGAAGGCGGCGTCGGCGCGGTTTGTTGTTCATCAGGTCACGCCGCCCAGATCATGGCGTTGTTTCCGCTGATGAACCCGGGCTGCAACGTGGTCGCCTCGACGCGGCTCTACGGCGGTTCGGTGACCCAGCTGAGCAATTCGATCAAGCGCTTTGGCTGGTCGGCCAAGTTTGTCGATTTCGACGATCTGGACGCCATTGAAGCCGCCATTGACGACAACACCCGCGCGGTGTTCTGCGAGTCTATCGCCAATCCGGGCGGCTATATCACCGATCTGGATGCCGTCGCGAAAGTGGCGGACAAGGCGGGCCTGCCGCTGATCGTAGACAATACCTCGGCCACGCCCTACCTGTGCAACCCGATCAAGCACGGCGCGACGCTGGTGGTGCACTCGACAACCAAGTATCTGACAGGCAACGGCACCGTCACCGGCGGCGTGGTAGTGGATGCCGGCACGTTCGACTGGTCCGCCTCGGGTAAATTCCCGTCCCTGTCCGAACCCGAACCGGCCTATCACGGGTTGAACTTCCACGAGGCGCTGGGTGGCATGGCGTTCACTTTCCACAGCATCGCAGTCGGATTGCGCGATCTAGGCATGACGATGAACCCTCAGGGTGCGTTCTACACGCTGCTGGGGATCGAAACCCTGTCGCTGCGCATGCAGAAACACGTGGCCAACGCGGTCGAAGTGGCAAACTGGCTGGAAAAAGACCCGCGCGTGACCAAGGTCACCTACGCCGGTCTGCCGTCTTCTCCTTACCACGGCCGCATCGCCAAGATATGTCCGCGCGGCGCTGGTGCGCTGTTCACCTTCGGCGTCAAGGGCGGCTACGACAACTGCGTCAAGCTTGTCGACAGCCTGGAGTTGTTTTCGCATGTCGCCAACCTCGGCGATGCGCGGTCACTGGTAATTCACCCTGCTTCGACCACGCACCGGCAGTTGTCGGACGATCAGCGGGAGGCCGCAGGAGCCTTCCCGGATACCGTTCGCCTTTCCATCGGAATCGAGGACGCCAAGGATCTGATCGCCGATCTGGATCAGGCTCTGGCCAAGGCTATGGCCTGACAAAATGTCTGCAGCGGGCCGCCACGTGCGGCCCGTTTGCGCCTATTCGGCCCAGTCCCAAGGCCTTACAAAAGACCCGAGCACCTCGGTCACCTGATCATCCGTCACATTCGCATCCGATCTGGACAGTTTCGCAACCAGTCCGCGCTGGCGATCTTCAACAACGTCGACAGCCCTTGCCCCGACGCCTGACGCAGTCAGCGCTTCGTTGTAGACCCGCATAATCGCCATCTTGCGAAGTTCCGGCTTGAAGACTTTTCCGATTGCCGTTTTTGGCAATACATCAATAATTTCTATGTACTTGGGTATAGCCGCCCGTTCGCCGATTTCTTCCTTGGCAAATAGCTGTAACTCAGCAAGGCCAACCGACGCGCCCTTCTGCAATTCCAGATAGACGCAGGGCACTTCACCCGAATGCGGGTCTGGCTGGCCAATTGCGCCCGCAAATACCACGGCCGGGTGACGCACCATCGCCTCTTCGATCACCGCCGGATCGATGTTGTGGCCACCCCGGATAATCAGGTCCTTGGCGCGTCCGGTGATCCAAAGATAGCCGTCGGCATCGATCCGCCCCAGGTCACCGGTGCGTACATACACCTCTTCCACGAAAAGGTTCTTGTTCTTCTGCGGGTCGGTGTAGGTTGCGCCTACCACCACGCCGGGATTGGCCACGCAGATCTCGCCGACCTCTTCCACGCCGCAGACACGATTGACCGAGCCATCCTCGGCGCAGTCCAGTATGCGAATATCTGTGTACGGGAACGGAAATCCGACCGACCCGACGCGGCGCTCGCCGTCCGGCGGGTTGACCGAGATGACGCAGGTCGTCTCGGTCATGCCGTAGCCCTCGATTATCTCGACGCCGGTGATCTTCTCAAACCGGTTGAACACCTCTACAGGCAGCGGGGCAGAGCCGCTGAACGCGTTTTTCAGGGTCGAAATATCCGCATCCACAGGGCGTTGCAGCAGGGCTGCCGTAGCGGTCGGGACAGCCACTAAAAAAGTAGCCTGCCAACGCTCCACCAGCTTCCAGAAGTTGTCAAAAACGCCGTCTCCGCGATATCCCGCCGGCGTCGGCAAGACCAGATGCGACCCGGTAAACACGCATCCCATCCAGACCGGATAGGCCGCCAGCACATGGAACAGCGGCAGCGGACACAGAATCACGTCCGCCGGTTTGAACAGCATCTCGAACCCGACCCAGCCGTTGTACAAAACACCGGAAAAGCGGTGCTGGGTTATTTTCGGCATGCCCGTCGTGCCGCCGGTATGGAAATAGGCGCAAATCCTGTCGTCTTCGGCTTCGTCGAAAGTGAGCCGCTCATGCTCCTGACCGGAAAGCGCCTCGTTGAAATCGATAACCTTCGCCGAATGCGAGGCCGGGACTTTTGGCCGGATCAGCGGCACGATCCATGACAAGAGCCCATCCAGATGCGGCAGCAGGTCGATCTCGACCACGGTTTTGACCGATGGAGCCTTCGACACGGCCTCGGCGGCCACTTGCGCAAGATCGCTCTTTGGAAAGCTCTTCAGGGTCACCAGCACCTTCGCATCGGTTTCCTTCAACAACTGGGCAATCTGCGCGTGCTTGAGTGTCGGATTGATCGGAGCAACGATCCCGGCCGTCATCCCTGCCATCAGGGTGATTGCAGTCTCGTGCGTCGACGGCAGCAGGAAGGCCACGACATCATCCTTACCGATGCCCAGAGACCGGAAAAGATTGGCAGCCTGCGTTACCCTTCCGGTGAACTCTGTCCAGTCGAGCGTGGTCGCCTTGTCTTTGGGCCCGGACTTGAGTTGGAAACTTACCGCTGGCCGGTCAGGATGTTTGTCACGGGTCGAACAAAGCCTCTGGTAGACAGTTTTTTCCGACCAGCGCTGCTCGAGCGGCATTTCCTTTTCAATCGCTACTATGTCCGCGAGGGTCGAGATCATTGCAAACTCCACTGTCTGGCTCAATGTTGGTTTGATTGAGACTAATGTGCAATGAAAAGATTTCAGGGGCGTACCGGAGCAAGCCGGTTATGCCAGAGCCGCAGCGCTATGCCAGTTCGGCGGCGCCATCCGTGAACTGAAGTTTTGCCAGCCGGGCATAGAGTCCGCCTTTGCGAACCAGTTCATCGTGGGTTCCCTGATCGACGACCTTGCCCTTGTCCAGAACCACGATCCGGTCGGCTTTCTTGACGGTCGCGAGCCGGTGCGCGACGATAAGTGTCGTGCGCTCGGTCGCGAGCCTTTCGACCGCGGCCTTTACAGCTTGCTCGCTTTCGGCATCCAGCGCCGAGGTCGCCTCGTCCAGCATCAGCACCGGCGCGTCACGCAAAATAGCACGGGCAATCGCAAGGCGCTGTTTCTGGCCACCTGACAGCATCACGCCGCGCTCGCCCACGTAGGTGTCATAGCCGTCGGGCAGTTCGGTGATGAATTCATGCGCGGCGGCGGCTTTGGCCGCCTCTACGATCTGCGCGGCGCTGGCTTCCGGCCAGCCGAACCGGATATTCGACATCACGGTATCGGCAAAGACCGCCGGGTCCTGCGGCACAAAGGCCAGTTTCTTGCGAAACTCGGACCGGCGCATCTTGTCCAGCGGCACTCCGTCGAGCAGGATCGCCCCGCTTTCGGGATCGAAAAACCGCAGCAGCAACTGGAATACGGTGGATTTTCCCGCGCCCGACGGGCCGACCAGCGCCACGGTCTCGCCCGGTCTGATCTTCAGATTGAACCCGTCAAGGGCGGCAATCTTTCGGCGCGACGGATAATGGAAAGTCACGTTGCGGAACTCGATTTCGCCCCGGACTTTTTCGGGCAGGGCCAAGGGCTGCTCAGGTTCTTTGATGGTGTCTTCTGCTCTCAGCAGTTCAACCAGCCGGTCAGTGGCCCCGGCCGCGCGCTGCAACTCGCCCCAGACCTCCGAAAGCGACCCCGCCGATCCCGCGACCATGACAGCATAGATAACGAACTGGACCAGTGCGCCGGTCGACATGGTTTCGGCCCGCACGTCGCGCGCCCCGATCCACAGCACGCCGACAACGCCGGTAAATATCAGGAAAATCACGATCACCGTCGTGACAGCCCGCGTACCGATCCGCTTTTTCGCGGCCTGATACGCGGCCTCGCTCAGACGGCTGAAGTGCGACCGGCTTGCCGCCTCGTGCGAAAATGCCTGAACAGTCTGCGCAGCCTGCAAGGTTTCCGAGGCGTTGCCCGAACTGGCCGCGATCATGTCCTGATTTTCACGGCTGAGCGCCCGCACTCGACGGCCCAGCCCGATGATCGGCACGAGGACCAGCGGCACGATAAGCAGCACCAACCCCGTCAACTTGGTCGATGTAATCAGCATCAGTACCAGACCGCCTGAAAAAATCAGCGAATTTCTCATTGCAATCGACAACGAGGAAGAGATGACCGAAAGGATCAGCGTCGTATCCGTCGTGATACGGCTAAGAACCTCGCCGGTCATGATCCGTTCGAAGAATTCCGGGCTCATGCCTATCATCCGGTCATAAACAGCTTCACGGATGTCGGCCACCACACGCTCACCCAGACGTGTCACGAAGTAGTAGCGGAAGCCGGTTCCGATCGCCCAGAGCCCTGCTATTCCGATCGCCGCAGCGAAATACTTGTCCATCAGGGCGATGTCGGGGCTGTTGAACCCATCTATCACGCGTCTGACCGCCAACGGCAGCGCCAGAGACAGGCCGGACGTTATGATCAGCGCCAACAGCGCGATGACGACCATGCCCCTGTAGGGTAGCAAAAACGGAAAAAGCCCGCGCAGTGGATCAATGCGCCTGGATTTCGGGCGTTGTTCGTCGATATCTCCGGTGGAACGCGGACCCGCCATGTGTCTCTCTTGTACAGCCCAACAAAAACAGGCGGTTGGAGCGGGTGATGGGAATCGAACCCACGTATTCAGCTTGGAAGGCTGCTGCTCTACCATTGAGCTACACCCGCGTGCTGTACCTTTTAATCTGCCACGAGGGAGGGATGCAAGCGGGTAAATCGCCGATCAGGTTATTTTGAACGTTGCTGCTGCGGCGGGTGTCATACGCCCTGTTCATCCGGCCAGGTATTTGTCGTTGCCGTTCCCAAAACGGTTTGCGCCGCCATGCGTCCGAGTTCGTCGGAGCATTTCGCGCCGCGGCCGCATCCCGCAGTCGCGACCGATATCCTGTCGGAAAGCTGTTCAATTACCGGCCGGTCCCCGGGCGAAAATACCGTGACGCAAGCGTCGGTGCAGGTCGAGAGGCTTTCCAGACCGGGCAGGATTTCCCGAATGATTTCTGTAAGGTAGGCACCTACTTCGGTTTTGCCGCCGCTGCGGAACCAGTCGCCGACCTCCTGCCCCTGCACGACTTCGTCCACCGGATCGCCGCCGATCTTCAGGTAGGTCTTGCCGTCCGGGTAGCGGATCGGCGGCAGCAGATAGGGATCGCGTCCGCCGGAGAGCCGCAGCACCAGGGACGGCATTCCGGCCAACCGCGCGGCTTCTGCTGCGCCGACTTCTATCAGTGCAACGGTACGGGCATAGATCGTCAGCGGCACAGCGTTGTCCAGAAGTGCGTTGCTGAAACCTCCGGCGGCGACCAATACGCGGTCCGCTTCTATGTCGCCCTGATCGGTGCGCAGCACAACACCTTGCCCGTTTTCACTCAACGACTGCACGGTCGCGGAAACGACAGAGCCCCCTGCCCGCCCGAACGCGATACCCTGCGCCCTGACCAGACGCCGCGGATTGATGTATCCCGCGTCCTGCGCTTCGTAATATCCCGCCATATCGTCCGGCAATCGCAGGTACGGGAAAGTCCCGCGCAAGTCCGCGCCCAGCATATAGCGTGAAGCGATCCGGCGGCTGTCTCGAACTTCGCCGACACGCGCCATCCATTCGCTGCCGCCAGCGCCTGCCAGAACTGCGCCGCAGCCATGATAGAAACGCACGCCGCTGGCGGATTCTATTTCGGCATATCGCGCGATCGATGCGCGGCTCACATCCGCCCAGAAACCGTCTGCATCCAGCGACCGCGTGATCCGGCCCTCGTCGTAGTGGCTGGCGAAGACGCCCTGATGCGTCGACTTATCAACCGGCTCATCCGGTCCGATCAGGACCACCTTATGCCCCATCAAAGCCAGATGACGCGCCGCCCCCGCCCCGATTAGCCCGCGCCCGACGACCGCGATCCTCATGCCGCTAGCAACACGTCTTGCCATCCTGAATGGGCGGACACGGCACGGAGCCATACGAGCAATATACGCAGCAGTCGCCCGGTTTCGGCCGCAAAACCGCACCGCAGCCCTTGCAGTCATAGAAGAACTGGCAGGCATCCGTCGGCATCGTCTCGACAGTTTTGTGGCCGCAGACCGGACAGGTTATTTCGGATTCGAGAACGGCCATAGCGTCTTCCTTTTCAAAAAAGCTATTCCCGTAAGTATCACGAAGAACGCCAGAGCAGGAAACAGAACGCTGTCCTTGTAGACAACCGAGATAAACCCGCCCAACCCCAATGCTCCCATCAGAATTGGCAGCAAAGGCGTGACGCAGCAAACCGCAACGAACACGGCCCCGAGTATTCCCGTTTTGTGCATGTTCACTCCGTTAAATCAGTTTCTGCCCTAGTCGCCGCAACAGCCCGAGACAGGCGTCCAGTTGCTCGACCGCGATATATTCGTCCGGCTTGTGCGCCTGCTCGATCGATCCCGGCCCGCACACCACGGTCGAGATGCCTGAACGCTGAAAGAAACCGGCCTCGGTTCCGAAGGCGACGACGTCAGTCGTGTTCGCGCCGGTCAATTCCTGGACGATGCGCACGGCTTCGCTGTCAGGGTCCGGCATCAGACCTTCGAATTCGACGCAGTGGGTTTCGGCGATATCCGCCTTTGGCGAGGCCGCGCGCATTTCGGGCAGCAGCACCTCGTCGATGTAACTCTGCATGGCGTTGCGCAAGAAAGTCCGGTCCGAGTCCTGCACCACCCGCATTTCCCACTGAACCGAGGCCTTGTTCGGGATCACATTATGCGCCACTCCGGAATGCAAACCGCAGATCGAGCTTGTGGAAAATGGCGGGTCGAAAGGCGAATCCAGCGGCGCCATTTCGGGAAGTTGCTGGCGCACATCCATCAGCTTGGCAACGAATCGCGAGGCATATTCCAGCGCGTTGACACCAAGCGACGGCTGACTGGAATGGCCCTCCACGCCCGTGAACTCGGTCGTGTAATTGCCCGCGCCCTTGTGCGCTTCGATAATCCGCATGTTCGTCGGTTCACCGACAATGCACACCGATGGGCACAAGCCGTCGCTCACCATCTGCTCGATCAGGACGCGCGCGCCCAGACAGCCGACCTCTTCATCGTAAGTAAAGGCGAAATGCACCGGCTTCCGGAGGTCAAGGGCCGCGAAATGTTCCGCGCTCGCCATCGCGGCGGCTACGAAACCTTTCATATCGCAAGCGCCGCGCCCATAGAGCAACCCGTCCTGCCGCCGCATTTTAAACGGATCGGACGTCCAGTTCTGGCCCTCCACCGGCACCACATCGAGGTGACCTGACAGCACTATTCCGCCATCGGCATCCGGTCCGAGCGTCGCAAAAAGGTTCGCTTTACCCGGGGTGTCGGACGACAGGGTGCAGCGCGCGCCGCGCTCGGTCAGGTACTCCGAAATCCATGAAATGCACTCCATGTTGCTTTCGCTGGAGATTGTCGGATAGCCGATGAGCCGGTCCAGCAGTTCGATGGTCTTGTTTAGGGTCTGGGTCATGCGAGGCCTGTCTCTGTTCTGCGTACGACTCTATCCGACCAAGAAGCTTTGCCAAGTCAATTGATCGTCACAAAGCGAAGGGCCGCCCGGATGGACGGCCCTTGCTGTAATTTACGCACTGAAAAGGCTTAGTTGGCGGTCTCGGAGGTTGCCGATCCTTCCGAACCGGTCGCAGACCCGCCTTCGAGCAGTTTCTTGGCTGCGTCCTTGGCCGCATCGACGGCGTCTTCCACGGCCTTTTCTGCGGCGTCGCCGGCGGCTTTACCGGCTGCTTCAGCTTCGTCCATCGCCGCCTTGGCTGCGGCCTCGGCCTCTTCCAAAGCAGCTTTGGCAGCCGCTTCGGCCTCTTCTGCGGCCTTGGCTGCTTCTTCTGCGGCCTTAGCCTCTTCAGCCTGACGCGCAGCCTCGGCTTCTTCCGCCGCTTTCTGGCGTTCGGCTTCGGCAGCCGCTTCCATCGCGGCTTCTTCTTCCGCGGCTTTCTGGTTTGAAATATAAACGTATCCGCCGAGCGCGACGGCAGCGGCAACGAGTGCTATAATAATTTTTTTCATGGCAATTCCCCTGGAGGTTGGTTCAAAGGCCCACCGGGCCATTGGCGCCCACATGATCATTATTGCGCCGGACTTCAACAGCGAATTGATCTGTAAGCGCGTTTTCGCGACCGTCGGCCCTAAGGGCAATTTCAAGAATTTTTGTCCGATTCAGGGATTTTCCTTGACCATAGGCCCGATCAAAGCCACAGAGTAAGCACCTTGGAAAGCATTATCCGCCTCCGGGAACATATAGATAACGCAACGACTGAAGGACTCGAAACCAATAGCCCGTAGACCACATAACGCGCCTCCGCAGCGCGACACAGGACCCCGCGCAAACGAGCGCATAACTGCCCCCGAAATCCGACTGATTGGCGCCGAAGGTGAAAACCTCGGTGTAGTTTCCCCCGAACGCGGGCTGGAAATCGCCATCGATTCAGGTCTGGATCTCGTAGAGATATCGCCCAACGCCAATCCGCCTGTCTGTAAGGTAATGGATCTGGGGAAGTTCAAATACGAACAGCAGAAACGCGAGGCGGAAGCCCGCAAGAGCCAGAAAACTATCGAGGTGAAAGAGGTCAAATTCCGGCCGAACACCGACACACATGACTTCGACGTCAAAATGCGCAGCGTTTTCAAATTTCTGGAGAACGGTGACAAGGTCAAGATCACCATGCGGTTCCGTGGCCGGGAAATGGCACACCAGAACCTTGGTCTCGAGTTACTGAAACGCGTCGAAGAAGCCGTCGGCGAAGCCGGCAAGGTCGAGGCGCACCCGAGGACCGAAGGCCGCCAGATGACGATGATGATCGCGCCGGCGAAGTAGCAGCGGACTTTCTGATCAATTTCAACGGACAGGGCTTGGCTCTGTCCGTTTTTTATTGTGCAGGCGGACAAACCGTCTAAACCTGCGCGAGTGAAAAAAATGACCGCCCTGAAAAAACCGCTGCTGGCCGGTGCCCTGCTTATGGTTGCCGCGATGCTGCCTATGACTTTAATGGATTCCACCGCCAAGGCTTTGCAGCAATCCGGGCTGCATCCGCTACAGGTGATCTGGGCGCGTTTCACGTCGCAAACCGTGATCGTCTTTCTGGTTCTGTCGCCGAATCTGCGCAGCCTTCTGCGCACGAACTATCCAAAGATGCAGTTTATACGCTCTGTGTTTCTGTTCGGCGCAACCATGTGTTTTTTCATTTCGCTGGGGCTGATGGAGATAGCATCGGCGACCGCCGTGTTCGAGATGGCGCCGCTGCTGATCACGATACTGGCCTTTGTCGTGCTTAAGGAAAAGGTTGGCGTGCGGCGCTGGGTCGGGGTTGGGATCGGCCTGTGCGGCTCGCTGCTGATCATTCGCCCCGGCAGCGACGTCTTTTCCTTCGCGACGCTCTTGCCGGTGGCGGCGGCGTTCTTTTACGGCTGCTTTGCCGTATCTACTCGGTTTCTCGGTCAAGGCGAAAGCGCATGGACCAGCTTTATCTATACAGCGGTGTTCGGCACGCTCGTCGCGACGCTGATCGTTCCGTTCTACTGGTCGCCGCCGTCGGGTTCCGAAATCATCATGATGTCCCTGATCGGCGGATTTGGCGCGGTTGGTCACTACCTGCTGATCCGGTCGCTGATGCTGGCAGAGGCATCCTACCTCGCACCGTTCGGCTATGTTTCCCTGGTATACAATACCGTCTGGGGCGTCCTGTTCTTTGACGAATATCCGGATATCTGGGTTTATGCCGGCGCCTCTGTTATCGTCGGCGCCGGATTGTACGTGTGGTACCGGGAACTGAAAGCCGGAGCCGAAACGCCGGTCGTTCAGCCGCGCTAATCCATGCGTTCCGCAGTATAAATCGGTCCAAAATTCTTGGCCTCAACAACGACGGCAAAGGGCTCGTTTCGTTGAAGAGTATAGCTCAGTTTCAACGGCGATCTGCCATTCCACTCGCCTATGGTTTCCCACGATGTCACGATATTTGCATAGCGGACGGTCCGGCCGCGGTTTTCGCCGTTCTCGATCGGCACCACGGCTTTCCTGAAGTAGTGCACAAGATGGATATCGGACGGTTTCGTTTGATTGGAAAGTGAAACAAGTCTCATTTCCAGACGGTTACCACGCTTCTCCATATCAATGTCCGCCATGGGCTTCTGCGCCCGGGCGGCCTGAAGTTGCCGCTCGATCATGCTGGCGCGTGCGCCCGCCACTTGGGTCCGCCCGTTAAATATCATCTGCGGCGTCACACGTCGGTACCGGCTGGGAATATTCATATTCAGGTATTCCTGGCGCTTTGCGAATTTCTCCTGTGCGAAAGCGTCTTTCCAGCCCAGATAATCCCAATAGTGAACGTGCAGGCCCAGCGCGACGACATCGTCCTGTTTGGCCAGTTCGCTGAAAATCTCGTCGGCCGGCGGACAGGACGAACAGCCTTGGCTCGTGAACATTTCCACCACTACGACCTGGCTCTGGGCGACTGCCGCTCCAGCGAAAGACACTGTCGTGGCGACAATCGAGGCAAGCGCGGATACGCGATTTAGAAAGTTCATTTTGAATCCCGGACGAAAACTTCGTTGAACTTTTGTAATTTGCCGCGATACAAAATACCAATAAAGCTTTTGCGATCAGGCGTGACTATTCGACTGTACTGCGCTGCAGGATAGCTGAAAACGCGCATGCCTCAATCAAAACGAGAAAAAGCGCCCCGAAAGGCGCTTTCCCGATACTCAAAATCAACAGTGAAGTCAGCTCTTGGCAAGGTTCCGCAGCACATAGTGCAGCACACCGCCATTCTCGAGGTATTCGATCTCGACTTCGGTATCGATCCGCGATTTCAGCATGATTTCCTTCACGTCGCCGTTGGCATAGGTGATCTTGCACGGCACTTCGGACTGCGGCTTGATCTTGCCTTCCAGACCCTCGATCGACACGGTTTCATCGCCCGTCAGGCCCAGCGTCTTGCGCGTGACGCCCTCGGGGAGCTCGAACGGGATGACTCCCATGCCGATCAGGTTGGACCGGTGGATGCGTTCAAAGCTTTCGGCGATCACGGCCTTGACGCCCAGCAGGTTGGTACCCTTGGCCGCCCAGTCGCGCGACGATCCGGCGCCGTATTGTTCGCCACCGAAGACGACCAGCGGCGTACCGGCATCCTTATAGGCCATTGCGGCCTCGTAGATCGAGGTCTGCTGGCCGTCCGGCCCCTTGGCATAACCGCCTTCGACCCCATGCAGCATCTCGTTCTTGATGCGGATGTTGGCGAATGTGCCGCGCATCATGACCTCGTGGTTGCCACGGCGCGATCCGTAAGAGTTGAACTCGCGGACGGGCACCTGATGCTCGGTCAGGTACTGACCTGCTGGCGTGGTTTCCTTGAAAGCGCCGGCGGGCGAAATGTGGTCCGTGGTGATCATGTCGCCAAGGATCGCCAGGATTTTCGCGCCTTCGATGTTGGAAATCGTGCCGGCTTCCGGCGACATGCCCTGGAAATACGGCGGGTTACGTACGTAGGTAGAGGTGGCGGGCCAGTCGTATGTCAGGCTGTCCGTCGTCTCGACCGACTGCCATTTCTCGTCGCCTTTGAAGACGTCGGCGTATTTCGACTGGAACGCCTCGCGGGTGACGGTTTGCGCGACCAGATCGGCAACCTCTTTTGTCGTCGGCCAGATGTCCTTCAGGTAGACGTCGTTGCCGTCCTTGTCCTGCCCCAGAGGATCGTTGGTCAGGTCGATATTCATGTCTCCGGCGATTGCGTAGGCGACAACCAGCGGCGGTGACGCGAGGTAGTTGGCGCGGACATCCGGGCTGATCCGGCCCTCGAAATTGCGGTTGCCGGACAGGACAGAAGTTGCGATCAGGTCGCCTTCGGCGATTGCCTGACTCAGTTCTTTCTGGATCGGACCGGAGTTGCCGATACAGGTCGTGCAGCCGTAACCGACGAGGTTGAAACCGATGGCATCCAAATCTTCCTGAAGGTTTGCAGCCTCCAGATATGCAGAAACGACCTGCGACCCAGGAGCCAGAGACGTTTTCACCCAAGGTTTACGGTTCAGCCCCAAGGCCCGCGCCTTACGCGCCACCAGACCGGCGCCGATCATGACATAGGGGTTGGATGTGTTGGTGCAGGACGTGATCGACGCGATCACGACCGAGCCGTCACGGATCGAATAGTCCTCGCCCTTGACCTTGACCGATTTGCGCGGATCGGCAAGCGCCGTAGGCGCAGGCCCTTCCGAAGACATGTTCGCCGCGCCGTTTTCGGCGTCCGTGCCACGATATTCGCTGACCACGTCGAGGAAGGCCGTCGCGGCCTTGTCCAAAGTGGTGTAGTCCTGCGGACGTTTCGGGCCGGAAATGGCCGGAACGATGGTGCCCATGTCCAGATGCAGGGTGTCGGTGTAAACCGGTGCGTAATCCGCGCCACGCCAGAGACCATTTTCCTTGGCTTAGGCTTCGACCAGCGCGATACGATCCTCGTCGCGGCCGGTCGTGCGCAGGTAGCGCAGGGTTTCGTCGTCGATCGGGAAGAAACCGCAGGTCGCGCCATATTCCGGCGCCATGTTGGCGATGGTCGCACGATCGGCCAAA
>JBFFQS010000033.1:0-17683 GCA_041573315.1 Amylibacter sp.
CTATGTCGAGACCGAAGATCACGAAGGCACCCGCATCGGCGTGATCCCGTTTCAGGTCGGCGACACGCTGGTCGTCCATGCCCAGTGGGACCGGTTGGTCCAGATGAAAAAGAACCGCGCGGTTGTCGTCGTCACCTCGGACTTCCCGCAAGAGGAACTGCGCCCGCAAAAGGTTGGCTGGGCGCTGGTCTTCTTCCTGATCGCCCTGTCGCTGATCCTGGCAACCGACATCCGCCTGTCGCTATGCCTGCTGGTCGGCGCGGTCGGCATGATGATCACCCGCGTGCTGTCGATCGACGAGGCCTACGAGGCGGTCGGCTGGAACACCGTGTTCCTGCTGGCCAGCCTGATCCCGCTGGGGCACGCCGTGCAGTCCAGCGGCACCGCCGAATGGATCGCGCAACAGATACTGACATTGCTGGACGGATGGCCGATCTGGTCCCTGCAGGCCGGTATCGCCCTGCTTTCGACGGTTTTCACGCTGGTGATGTCCAATGTCGGCGCGACGGTCCTGCTGGTGCCGCTGGCTGTGTCGATCGCGGTCGCGGCGGGTGGCGATCCCGCGATTTTCGCCCTGACAGTGGCGATCTCGACCTCGAACTCCTTCCTGATCCCGACGCATCAGGTCAATGCGCTGATCATGGGCCCGGCGGGCTATCGCGTCATCGATTTCGTCCGCACCGGCGGCATCATGACAGTGCTTTTCCTGGTCGTTTCTATAATGATGATGAATCTGGTATTCTGACGGTCGACGACATCGCCGTCGCGGGTCCGGATCCGCCAATTTCTTCAACTTTGAAGAGAAACGAGCGAAAAGGAAAATTTTGCGAGTTGACCTTTGCCCCCGGGGGGTAAATAAATGTATGCGCTTACATCGCCACCTGACCACAAGGAATTCACCCCATGCCGTCGCCTGAACTGACGTTTGAAATGATGGTCGTTCTGGGTGTGCTTGGCCTGACGGTCGTTCTGCTGGTGACAGAGGTTGTGCGCATTGACGTCACGGCCATCCTGATCATGGTCCTGCTCGGGTTGCTCAGCAACATTCCGGGGCTCGACAACCTAGCCGACGGGCGGCACCTGTTCGACGGTTTTGCCTCCAACGCGGTTATCGCGATCATCGCTGTCATGATCCTGGGCGCGGGGCTGGACAAGACCGGCCTGATGCTGCGGATCGCGTCGATGATCCTCAGGTTCGGCGGCTCGACCGAGAAACGCCTGCTGCCGATCGTCTGCGGCTCGGTCGGTTTTGTCTCCAGCTTCGTGCAGAACGTCGGCGCCGCGGCGCTTTTCCTGCCGGTGGTCAGCCGGATTTCGGCTCGGACGGACATTCCGATGGCAAGGCTGCTAATGCCGATGGGCTTTTGCGCCATTCTCGGCGGCACCATCACGATGGTCGGGTCCTCGCCGCTGATACTGCTGAATGACCTGATCATCAGCAGCAATGCGGACCTGCCCGAGTCGATGCAAATGCACGAATTCAGCCTGTTTTCCGTCATGCCGGTCGGTCTGGCCCTGACGGTGGCGGGTATCCTCTATTTCGTATTCCTCGGGCGCTGGATATTGCCCGGATCGCGCGACGGTCAGGATGCCAGCTCGGGCCAATCCATCCGCGAGTACCTGAAACGCCTGTACGGCCTGAATGCCGATATTTTTGAAGTCGCGATCCCCGAAGGCAGCCTGCTGCTCGGCGAGAAAATCGGCGAGATCATGGAGGCGCACCACCTCTATGTCATCGGCTATTACGACTCCGGCACACGTATCATCGCGCCGAAACTGACCAACAAGATCACCAGCAAGTGCCGGATCGCCATTCTGGGTCAGCGCGAAACCGTGCAAGAGATGTGCTATGACCATGGCCTGACTCTGCTGCCGGCCCTTGATGTCTTTGCCGAGGATTTCGCCGCCACCAAGGCCGGCGTGGCCGAGATCGTTGTTCCCGCCAACAGTTCGTTCATCGGGCAGACCGCGCGCGAGATGGATTTCCGGCAGTCGCTTGGCCTCAGCCTGCTGGCGATCCACCGCACCGGCAACACGTTCAGCTATGTCGAGTCCGAGGATCACGAGGCGACACGCATTGGCGTCATTCCGCTTCAGGCCGGTGACACGCTGGTTGTTCACACCCCGTGGGAACGTCTGATCCAGCTCAAGAAAAACCGTAACCTCGTGGTCGTCACGACCGATTTCCCGCAAGAGGAAATGCGTCCCAAGAAAGTCAGTTGGGCGGTGTTCTTCTTTGTGCTCGCTCTGGCGATGATGCTGTTCACGGACCTGCGCCTGTCGCTGTGCCTGATGACCGGCGCCATCGGCATTATCGTGACCCGTGTGCTGTCGATGGACGAAGCTTACGACTCGGTCAGTTGGAATACGGTGTTCATGCTGGCCAGCCTGATCCCGCTCGGGCAAGCGGTTCAGGCGACCGGCACGGCGGAGTGGATCGCCAACGAGATCGTATCCATACTGGAGGGCTGGCCGGTTTGGGCGCTGCAGACAGCCGTCGCCGTACTGTCCACGGCCTTCACGCTGGTGATGTCCAACGTGGGCGCGACGGTTCTGCTGGTGCCGCTCGCTGTTTCCATCGCGGTTGCGTCCGGCGGCGATCCCTCGGTCTTTGCGCTGACGGTCGCGATCTCGACGTCGAACTCCTTCCTGATCCCGACCAACCAGGTCAACGCGCTGATCATGGGGCCGGCGGGCTATCGCGTCATCGATTTCGTCCGCATCGGCGGCATGATGACGGTTCTCTATCTTGTCGTGACGGTAGGGATGATGAATCTCGTCTTCTGAGGTTCAGTCCGAAAACATGTCACCTTCTTCGGGCGGCGTCAGGGCCATCTCGGGCGGCGCCAGCGCGCGCAGGTCGTCAAGCGTCAGCGGCGCCTCCGGCCGCGCCAGCATATTGCGCGTCACCCAATACAGCCGGGTTTCCGCCCGCGTTATCGCCACATAGGCCAGACGCTTCCACAACGGAATGCCCGCCTCGGCCCGGCCAGAGCGCGCGGCGGCATACAGGTCCGGCGCAAAGGCCTGCACCTCTGGCCATTGCGACCCCTGCGCCTTGTGGATCGTACATGCCGCGCCGTGCACGAACACTGCCCCCATGCGCGCCGCCGACGGGATGAAGGGCTCCTCCTCGCCCTGCTTCTCGATCTTGATGATCGTCGCGGCGGACACCTGCGGGTCCGGCGCACCCAGCACGTGCAACCGCGAAAATCCCGGCTTGCGGCCCTCGCCCATAAAAACCACCTGCGCACCCTTGATCAGGCCGCGCGCTTCCAGGTCGATCCGCTTCTTGCGGTGTTTCATGGGCAGTTCGATGCCATCGCAGATCAGCGGCTCACCGGGCAGCAATTGGTCATCGGGCGCGCCAAATGCGCTGCGGAAAGCATGGATCAGCCGGATGCGGGTGGCGTTGCGCCAGACCAGCACCGGCGAACGCGCCATCAGGTCGGCGCGCACGCGCGGGCTGACGACAACGCGGTCATCCTTTTCAGCAGCGGCATATACCATGCGCTCGAATGCCTCGAACCCGATGCTGTCGTCGCCCAGCGCATGCGCCAGATCAAGGATCGGGTTGTCCTGTTCCTGCCGGTGAATACGGTGCAGGTAAAGCTTCCGGCTTTCCTTGATCCCGTCGAACACCATGGTTCCAGATTGCCCGACAGGGGCCAGCTGCGCCGGATCGCCGAACAGGATCAGTGTGGTGAAAATCTCTTTCAGGTCCTCGAACTGCCGGTCGTCCAGCATCGAGCTCTCGTCCACGAAGCCGATGTCCAGCGGGTCTTCGCGGCGGCTCCAGCCGGTGATAAAGTCCGACCCGCGCAGCCCTGCCGCAGCCAAGGCGCCGGGGATGGAATTATTGGATTTGTAGAACAGCATCGCCCGGTCCAGCCCGACATCCGACACGCCCTCGATCACAGGCCTCTCGCCCTTTTCCTGAAGCCACTCGGCGATCTTCTCGTATTCGGGATCATAGACCGGCGTATAGAGGATGCGGTGGATCGTCGTCGCGGGAACCCCCTGATTACGCAGAACGCTCGCGGCCTTGTTGGTCGGCGCGAGGATCGCGACGGTGCGATGATCCTTGCGGCGGCGCGGCTCGTAATCGCCCGAGATGGTGTCGACGCCCGCCTCGACCAGCGCCTTCTGCAACTCGGCCAGCAGCATCGTCTTGCCCGATCCCGCCTTCCCCAGCACCGCCAGCAGTTGCGGGCCGGCAGGCGCTTCCGGCAGGATCATGGAATTTTCCAGATCGACGCCGGCTGCTTTCAACGCCGCCGTTATGGCGTCGAAAGCATGTGCCTGATCCTCGGAAAATTTCATTGCGGGCCGCTCCGTTTTGCTGCCCGCACCCTAGTCAGCCACGGCGCGCTATGCCAGCGGATTACGCATAGGCCAGCGGGGAATCCTGCGCCCCGAACGACATCCGGAACCAGGCGGCGGACTGATGGGTCGTGACCCCGGCCTTTTCCGCTAGCGTATCGCGGGTCCGGCGGTCGAAATCCCACAGCCCGACGCAAATCCTTGCCCGTCCCTCGCCCAGGCTGCCGAGGATCTCCGGCGACCATCCCAATGCCCGATAGATCCGCACCATGCGCGGATCGAAAACGCCGACCGCGTGTTTCAGGCCGAAGTTCAGGCCGATCTCGCACCCCGCCAGCATCAGCCCCGCCGAAATTCGCGCCGAATGCGCCCCCGCATTGGGCGACAGGCAAAAGCGCGTGCTCTCCCAGATCAGCGGGCTGGTGATCGCGCCGCCGGCGGTTTCGCTGAAATGGTCATTGGTCAGGCAGCGTCCGGTCGTCGGCAGCACCCGCATGGACCCGCCATGCCGGCCCGTCGGGGCCTGCCAGATGACATAGAGCGGGTTCATGGCGTCGTATTCATCGGTCTCCAGCCCGTTTTCGTCAACGCTCACATCCCAGTTCAGGCGGCGCTTGAACTGGTCGGCGCGGTCGCGGAACATTTCGGATTGCAGGACAGGAAAACGGGCAAGATCGTTGGCATGGATATAAGACAGCAAGGTGTCGGCTCCTCTCGCGAGTGGGCGTCGTTTGATCGACGCCGAGAGGATTGGACAGAATGGTTAACGGCCGATCGCCGTGCGTTTCGGTAAGGTTCTTGTAAGAGTTGGAGGGTGCCCCGCATGCCGCCAAAGGCGCCCGGACGCGGCGCTTAAATGGCGATCAGTCCGTTCGAGACAGCCTTGGCCACCGCATGCGTCGTATTGGCGGCGGACAGCTTGTGCCGCGCGGATTCGATATAGACCCGCAGCGTATGTTCCGAGATTTTCAGCGACTCGGCGACCCGCGCGCGGTTCAGCCCGGTGCCCAGCATCTGCAGGGCATCCAGTTCGCGCGGCGACAGGCTGGCATAGAGCTGCGACCCGTCCGGAAACTCGATCTTGCGCGCCGCGTAATGGATGTAATGCGTCAGCAGCAACAGATCGGACAGATGATTGTCGATGAATTTAAGCCAAACGCTGTCAGAGCATTGGTGGCTGACCGAGACCAGCGAAAACTCTCCGCTCGGCCCGCGCACCGGAACCGACAGGCCCTGATTGCCGACGCCGCCGTCCACAGCGTCGAGCATCAGACGGCGCGCGGGCTTCGTGTCCCAATCGAGGTTTTTCCAGCTGTAGGGGTGGAACTTCCGGAATGCCGCCAGAACCACGGGGTCGATCTTGAAAAGCTGGTCGCCTTCATAGAACGCCGCCCATTCCGGGCTGTAGGTCGCCAGCGCGAAGGGCTCGCCGTTGCGGTTGATCGAGTGATAGACGATATGGCTGACCTGAAGCGTGTCGCGAATATCCAGCAGGGTCGCGAACAGGTCTTCGTAATTTGCGCTAGACTTGATACGTTCGATGAACGCTTCGATCCTGACTGTCATGGCGTCCGCTTACATCGCCCCCTCGGGCAAGTTTCGACATTTCTGCCGCAGCGATGTGGATCGTGTCGTCGAGTTGCTCCCCCAAGCGCCCCAGATTGTTTTTTCCCGCGAATTTCCGCAGGTCAGTCAATACGTCGATAATCCATTCTTGCGACATGAGAAACCTCATTTATTTTAGTTAACGAACGATTAATACAACCCTGACACGACCACCGTAGCAGTCCGGTTCCCGCGGTTCATCTAGCTATAAATGGGGAGGGTTAAGAAATATATCATTGCTTTTAAACGGTTTTATTTTCTGAAAATTGACACAAAGTAGAAAATATCAAAAAAATATCAGCCAAGCATGAATTTCTTTCGCGAATTTTAGATCATTCAGAGAATCATTTCTCTCTTTACAGTTGCAATTCGCCCACCCGTCCGCAAAAAGGCCCGCGTCGAGCATTCTCGCGCGGGCCGGCGGCAGTCCGAAAGAGAAATCGTCAGACTTTAAGGTTCGGAATAATCTGCTTTTTCCGCGAAACAACGCCGGGCAGCACGACCGTATCGCCCTCGACCGTCGCGCCAAAAGATCTTTCCGCGACCCTGCGGACCAGATCGTTCGGCACCAGCAACGTCGCCTCTTCGCGCAGGATATCGACGACGAACAGCAGCACCTGATCGACGCCATCCTCGGCGGCGACCGCTTCCATCGACTTCATCAGGCTGGCCTTGCGGTCCAGCACCACCGCGGGGCTGGTGGTTTCCAGAACCGACACGCGGAAGGATTTCCCGCCGGCCTCGTATTTCTTGCTGTCCAGACGCAGCAATTCGACATCCGAAAAATGCGAGATATCGGATTTCGCCGCGAACATTTCCGCCGCATAGTCCGATACTTCCAGCCCCAAATCCCCGGCCAGCGACATTGCCCGGGCACGGTCAACGTCCGTTGTGGTCGGGCTGCGGAATTCAAGCGTGTCGGACAGAATGCAGGACAGCACCAGACCCTTGATGCCGTCGGGCGCAGTTGCCAGTGCATCACCCATGATCCCGGCCATGACGGTGGCGGTCGAGGCGACGGGCTTGATGGTGATGTCAATCGGCTTAAGGGTCTTCAGACCGCCTGCAAGCAGGTGGTGGTCGATGACTTGCAGGATGTTGGCGTCGTTGATGCCCTCGGGCAGTTCGCCGGGGTTGTTGGTGTCCACGATGACCACGTCCTCGCCCGCCTCAACGCCCTTGAGGATCTCGGGCCGCTCGAAACCCCAGCGTTTCAATACGAATTTCGCCTCGGTGTTCGGCTCGCCCAGAACATAGGGCGTGGCGTCTCGGCCGGTCTCGTTCAGATACCAGGACCAGATAATCGCGGAACCGGTTGCGTCGGTGTCGGGGGCCAGATGCCCGAAAACCTTGATCATGATAAAGCAGCTTTCATCTGTTGAGGACTCGCGGCCCTATATAGTCCCGCCGCCAAGGACTGTCACCCGCGCTTTGCCGGTTTTACGTCTTTTATCGCCTGTCCCAGATGCGCGATCGAGTTGGCGTAGAAATGCACCAAATCGCGCTGTTCGGGATCGACGGTCAGAGGGCCGTCGTCGCCGTCCTGTTCCAGGATACCGCGATACATCAGGTGTCGGATGCCTTCGTTGATCGCTCCGTCCATCTCTTCGCGGGTGAATTGCAGACTGGCGCCCTTGCGGATCAGCCAGTCCAGCTTGGCCATGCTTTCGCGGTGCAGTTCCTCGCGGCCGATCTTCTTGTCGATCTGGGGCTCCAGCACGGCCGCGATCACCGGCACCGGCATGACCGGAACCGCCTTTGCGACGTTCTGCATCAGGCTGCGGCCGAGGTTTTTCGTCAATGCTTCGTGGCTTGCATCCTCCTGCCCCTTCAGGAAGGCGCGCAGCGATACCGGCGTGCCGAAACTGACGCTGGCATAGCCGAAACGCCGGAACCGCCCGGTCAGGCGCAGCAGCAGGTGGTTGAACACGACGCGCACGCCGCCCCGGAGCTTGGCCCAAAAGGAGGCCCGCTCCTTGCGCCCCATCGACAGCAGCACGCGATCCTCCAGCACGCGGTCGTAATTCAACCCGACCGGGATGAACACGACGTCCCGCCCCTCTTCGCGCGAAAAACCCGACACGATGTAGTGCAGGATACCCAGCTTAGGCGGATGGATCGCCCCGTCGCGGCTCAGCCCGCCTTCGGGAAAGATCGCCTGCGCCACGCCCGCCTCCGTCGCCATCTGGACATAGCGCGCCAACACCTTGCGATAGAGCGCATTGCGCGATTTCCGCCGGATGAAATAGGCCCCCGTGGAGCGCACCAGCTGTTTCAGCGGCCAGACGCTGGCCCATTCCCCCACCGCATAGGACAGCGCCGAGCGCGAGGCCGCCAGATAGGTGACCAGAATGTAATCCATGTTCGACTTGTGGTTCATCACGAAGACAACCGTGTCGTCGGGATCGACCGCCTGCAGCGCCTCTTCGTCCTCGTGGCCGAGCCGCACCTTGAACAGCGCCTCGGACAGCCAGCGCGACGCCTTGATGCCGAAGGAAAAATAGGTGAAGGCGGAAAACGACGGCACGATCTCTCGCGCGTATCTCTCGGCCCTGCCCTCTGCGATCTTGAAGGGGATGCTTTCCTCGGCGGCATAATCGACGATCGCCTGCAGGACTTTCGGGTCATGCGCCAGCCGGTCGACCATGACCTGACGCCGCGTCAGCTTGAACGGCTGTATCCGGGTCTGCAACCGTTCGTTCAACTGCTCGATGGCGCGGTCAAGCCGGCGTTTCAGATACCAGCGCACCGAAGGGATCAGGATGCGGTCCAGCAGCCCCACGACCGCCAGCGCGCCCGCCACCCAAATTGCCCAGACGGGTATTTCGACCGTTTCAAACATCCGGCCAGATTGACGGGAAAACCGGCGATGGTCCAGTCACTTGTTTACTTGGACGTATCAACGGCTATGGTCCGGTCTGACATAATTATCGCTGGAAAGCCGGAACCATGAAATACGTCACGCTCGGACAGTCGGATACAAAAATCAGCCGCATCGGCCTCGGCTGCATGAATTTCTGCGGCTTCTACGGTAAGTCGGATCAGGCGACCTCTTTCCGCTGCCTCGACGCCGCCGCCGACCACGGCATTACCTTTCTGGATACGGCGGAGATCTATGGCCACGGGCGTTCGGAAACCCTGATCGGCGACTACCTGCGGCAATCCGGCAACCGTTTCAAGATCGCCACCAAGGCCGGCATTCGTTTCAGGGACGGGCAGCGCGGCTTCGACAACTCCGCCGCCTATCTGCGCGAGGCGCTGGAAGGTTCTCTGAAACGCCTGAACACAGACCATATCGACCTTTATTATATCCATCGCCGCGAACCGGACCGCCCGGTGGAAGAGGTCGTCGAAACGCTTGCGGGCTTTGTCAAAGAGGGCAAGATCGGCGGCTACGGCCTGTCCGAGGTCGCCCCCGCCACCCTGCGCCGCGCCCAAGCAGTGCACCCCGTGACCGCGATCCAGAGCGAATACTCCCTGTGGACGCGCCTGCCGGAGCTTGGAATGATCCAGACCTGCCAAGAACTCGGCACGTCATTCGTCGCCTTTTCGCCGCTTGCGCGCGGCATGTTCGGAGAGGCCTTTCCCGACCTGTCCGGCTACGGCCCCGACGACTTCATGGGCAACAATCCACGCTTCCAAAGCCCGCATTTCGAGGCCAATTGCGCCCTGATCGCGCCGTTCAAGGCCTATGCCCGCGACCGCGGCTGGAGCGTCCCCGCCGCGGCGCTGGCATGGGTGATGGATCAGGGCGACCATATTATCCCGATCCCCGGCACACGGACCGCAGAGCATCTGTCCGACTGGGCCGGCGCCTGCGAGATTGCCCTGACCGACGCCGACCGCGCCGAGATCGCCCGCCTGCTGCCCGTCGGCTTCGCGCATGGCGACCGTTATTCCGCAGCGGCGAACGTCGGGCCGGAACGTTATTGCTGATTATTTTTTTGATTAGGGCTAGTCTGTCAAAGATAGTCACGAAATGATTTAGGTGCCTGATATGACTGGAATTCTTGTCCTGCTTGCGTTGTTGCTGTTCGCTGTCATCGCCTCCGTGTACTCGATTTCCCAGATTTTCGACCTTAAAACGCGCCTCCGGGTGCTGGAGCGGCAAATCGGCGCCTTGCACCTTAAAGCCGGCACCGCAAATGCGCCGGAGCCGAGAGCTGTGCCGGAACCAGAACCAGAACCAGAACCAGAGCCCGAGGCGGAACCAGAACCGGAGCCGGAGGCAGAACCGCCCGCCATTGCGGCGATGACCGCCGCCAAAGAACCTTCCAAAGACGCCGGGCCGGACCGGACCGAACAAGAAGACCGGTTCGACAGGCTGCCGCCCGCGAGCCCGCCGGCGCCGACCATAGTCGATCGCCTCATGGACAATATCATCACCAACTGGATTATCTGGCTGGCGGCGCTGTCGCTGGGCCTCGGCGGCGTCTTCATCGTGCAATACGGCATCGAACGCGGATACCTCGGACCGGTGGCCCGCGTCGTGGCCGCGATCTGCTTCGGCGCGGCGCTGATCGTCGTGGCCGAATACGTCAGGCGCAAGAACCCGGATCAGGCGGTCCAGTATTTCTCGGCCCATGTCGCGCTGGCGGCGGGCGGCATCGCCTCGCTGTTCGCGGGCGTCGTCGCTGCGCACGTGCTCTATGACCTGACCAACGCGCTTGTCGGCTTTGCCTCCATGGCCGTGGTGTCGTGGCTGGCGCTGGCGGGCGGCCTGATCTACGGGCCGGTGCTGGCCGTGATCGGCCTGCTGGGGGCCTATATCTCGCCGTTTCTGGTGGCCAGCGAAGGCCCCTCGCCGTTGATGTACCTGTACTTTCTGCTGGTCCTTGTGGCCTCTCTGGCCGTCGAACGCTGGCAGCGCTGGGTCTGGCTGTCGTCATTGGCAGTCTGCGGCGCGCTGGTCTGGGGCGTCCTGCTGCACTGGTCGATCCCGAACCAGCCCTATCTCGCGACCTATACCGTCGCCGCCATCCTGACCGCCGTCTCGATCCCCGCCTTCGGCATCCCGCCGAGGTCCGAGGCTCACGGCTGGGTCGCGCCGAGCAGTTTCGAGAAGATCTCGTATTTTTACCCCACGATACTGGCGGTCGTGACGGCTCTGGCCGCGACCATTTTGCTGGTGGCGGCTTCGCCTGACAGCCTGGTGTTCTGGCAATCCTCTCTGTTGGCGCTGCTGGTTCTGCTTGCCGTTGCCGTGTTCCTGTTCACCAAGGCGCAGAACCTCGACCAGATCGCGGCCATTGCGGGTCTGGGCCTGATCGGCGTGGTCGCCGGCGTTGCGATGCTGCCGGGCAGCGAGGGCCGGTTTCTGTTCGGCGACGAATACGATCAGGTCATCCGCCGCTATTTCCCCTTTGCCGCGTTGTCCTCGCTGGGCCTGACGCTGATCTATGCGCTTGGCAGCCTGTGGCGCAGTACGCGCAGCGTTCGCCCGTTCTACTGGAACGCGCTGACCGCGCTGCTGCCGCTGCTGGCGCTCGTGGTGCTGTGGAGCAAATGGCACCGGACCGACGTGCTGACCAACGGCAACTGGCTGGTGCTGGCATTGCTGCTCACCTCGCTGCTGACCGGGCTGGCGATCCTGCACCTGCGGCGCGGGGCCGCGATGCTGTCCAGCGCCGACATCCTGAGCTGCGGCGCGTTTTTCGGCCTCGGCTTCGTTGCCCTGCGAATCCTGTCTCCGGAAGAGCAGATTATCGGGTTCGCCGTGCTCGCCGTTCTGGCCTTCGTTATCGAAGCCCGTCACAGCCTGCGCCTGTTGGGCCTCGTCAGCCTCGGCTACACCTCGCTGGCCTTTGGCCGCATCGTGCTCGATCCGGGCATATCTGGCGGCATCTACGGCGATTTCCTCGAAGGGCCGGTCTACATAGCGGTCGCCACCGCGCTTTTCTGCTGCGGCGCATGGTGGGCGACGCAGGTCAAATCCGACGCCCGCCTCGTGCAATTCGAAACCGCAACGGTCGCGGGCCTTGGCATCCTGATCAGCGTCCTGCTTGGCCGCGTGGCGGAGGCAGGCTACAACCTGCCGGACCATGCGCTGCTTGGGCTTTACGTCACAGTCTGGCTGATCCTCTCGCTGGTGCAGTTCAAACGCGCGGAACAAACCAACGGCTTCACCCGCCTGCGTCTCATTTTCGGCTGGGGTTATTTCGGACTGGCCTCGGTCGCCTTTCTGGGCAATGCATTCTGGCTCGATCCGGTACTGGGCGCGGGCGCGTCATCCGTCGCAGGCTTCTTCCCGCTGGACAGCATCGTCATGGCCTACGGCCTGCCCGCGCTGATCCTGTTCGCCAGCCACAGGATCGAATACCTGCCCGCCCTGCTCCCCCGGCAAATCGGCTTGCCGATTGCGGGGGCGCTGGCGACATGGGTGATCATTCTGGAAATCCGGCGCTTCTGGCACGGCAACAACCTTCATGCCCCCTATATCCTGACGCCCGAGCTTTACAGCTACACCGTCGCCCTGCTGGTCGCGACGCTGGCCTGCGTGGTGGCCGCCCTGATCCGCAAGGACACCACATTGCGCACATGGGGTCTGGCGCTGGCGGGTGTCACTGCGGTGAAGGTCTTTCTGTGGGATATGTCCGACCTGCAAGGGCTCAACCGCGCAACCGCCTTTATCGCGCTCGGTCTGACGCTGGCGGGCATAGCATGGCTGTTCCAGCATTTCACGATGGACAAGAAACCGCCGAAAAAGAAACCCGGCGCCTAGCGCCCGTGGCTCCGGTCATAGCCGTTCGGCGCGGGCGGCTTCCAACCGGCCACCGGCGGGGCGTCGTAAACCTCGATTTTCAACGGATAACAGGCCGCCTGATCGCTTGAATGCTGCGCCGAGCAATCCCCGCCCGGACAGGCTGACAGGTTCGCCAGCAGGTCGATTTCCGCATAGAATTCAAGGTAATCGCCGGGCCGCACCGGGCTGGCCTTCATGAAATACTGGTGCGTGTCGCGGGTGAACCCCGTGCACATGAAGACGTTCAGCACGTCATGCACCAGATGCTCGGCCTCACGCGGGGTCTGGCCGGTCTCATCCGCCAGCGCGCGCGACAGGTTGGAGTGGCAGCAGTGGTGGTACTGCCCGCCCGACAGCAGGTTGTGCGTATAGGGATCGCAGCGCGTTCCGATCACGTCATGCACCCCACCGCCGAAGCCGTCAAACCCGTACCAGTCCAGAGTATCCGCCGTTATCGTCGCCATCGGGCGCAGGCTCGGAAAGTTCGACCACAGCCGATCGCCGGTGGACAGGTGCGTGCCATGCAGCGCGCGTGTCTTGCCAGAGAAGAACCGCTCGCTCAGGTCATGCGCGTTGTGAAGGTTCAGGTCGCCGACCTGCGGACCCTCGATTGAAACGATGCGGAAGAACTGTCCGGCCCTGATGCCGGCGGTACGCGCCTCACGCGGCGGCACGATCACCTCCTGCACCAGCGTCATTCCGCCCTGCGCCGCACGATAGCCATCCAGATCGGGCGGGACCAGCGTATCGACCGGATAGCAGATCACCGGCTCCACTGAACGGCGTTCGGCGGCATCGGGGGGCGCAGGGAATTCATTGATGGATTTCATGTGACACGGGCCTTTTTCTGCTGCAAACCCGAGGCTAACCGAATTTTTCAACGTGAAAAAGGGGAACCGTCACCCTTGTGAATCGGACCCGCGCCGCCGGGCGCAATATGCCGGCTCCTGCTTGGCGGTCCGGGTCTTTTCCGCACAGACCAGACAGGACCAATACACACCGTCATCGTCACGGCGATACGCGCGCCAGCGGCATTCGCGCGTCCGGTCCGTCCGCATCAGGTACATGGCGACATAGATTGCGACGAGGAACAGGGGCAGCAGGTAAATCATATCTCGCTCTGTACGAAAGCGCGGCGCCGGACAATTCCGGCTTCAGAAATACACGCGGTGGCCATGCGGGCCACCACATATCCATGCTGTCCGCAGACGGCGGCGGCCTATAGCGTCCGCTGCACCATCATCTTCTTGATCTCTGCGATCGCCTTGGCCGGGTTCAGCCCCTTGGGGCAGGTCTTGGCACAGTTCATGATGGTGTGGCAACGATACAGCTTGAACGGGTCCTGCAACTCGTCCAGCCGCTCGCCGGTGGCCTCGTCGCGGCTGTCGATCAGCCAGCGATAGGCGTGCAGCAGCGCCGCCGGGCCGAGGTAGCGGTCGCCGTTCCACCAATAGGACGGACAGGAGGTCGAGCAGCAGGCACACATGACGCATTCATACAGACCGTCCAGCTTGCTCCGGTCCTCGATCGACTGGCGCCATTCCTTTTCGGGCCGGCTTGTCTTGGTTTCCAGCCACGGCATGATCGAGGCATGCTGGGCGTAGAAATGCGTCAGGTCGGGGATCAGATCCTTGACCACCGGCATATGCGGCAGCGGATAGATCTTTACGTCGCCCTTGACCTCGTCAAGCCCGTAGATGCAGGCCAGCGTGTTGATCCCGTCGATGTTCATCGCGCAGGACCCGCAGATGCCCTCGCGGCAGGAGCGGCGGAAGGTCAGCGTCGGGTCGATCTCGTTCTTGATCTTGATCAGCGCGTCGAGGATCATCGGGCCGCAGGTGTCCATATCGACGTGATAGGTGTCGACGCGCGGGTTCTCTCCGCTGTCGGGATCGTAGCGGTAGATCCTGAAGGCCCGGACATTTGTCGCGCCGTCCGGCTTGGGCCAGGTCTTGCCCACCGTCATGCGGGAATTCTTCGGAAGTGTCAGTTCAACCATATTCTTTCCTCTATCCGCCTTACCGATACAAAGGCTCTGTCGGGGCCGCGCCGGATTTGCGCACGACGCAATCGTAATAGGTCTGCTCGGGGTTCGTGGCCGCTGGCAGATCGACGCCGACACCCAGCGAAACGCCGGTGCGCGGCTTGCCGCCGCCCAGCACCAAGCCGATACCGACCTCTGTCTCCACCGGCTTCAGAACACGGGCGCGGCATTCCGCCATGGCCTGTTCCACCGGAATCAGCGGCGCGGGCGCACAGGCCGAGAGCGCTGCTAGCGCCAGAACGGATATCGAAACGACTTTAAGCAAGCCTAGTAAACCCTTTCTTTCGGGGCAATTTTCTTCAGATCGATGCCACCGTCCTCGTGCTTGGTCAGCGGTTCCAGATGCACGTCGCGATAGGACAGCTTGACCTTTTCGCCATTGACCCGCGCGATGCTGTGCTTGCGCCAGTTCTTGTCGTCGCGGTCCGGATAATCCTCGTGCGCATGGGCGCCGCGGCTTTCCTTGCGGGCCTCGGCGGCGACAATCGTGGCCATCGCGTTCGGCATCAGGTTGGTCAGCTCCAGCGTTTCCATCAGGTCGCTGTTCCAGATCACGGATCGGTCGGTGACTTTCAGGTCCGCAACCTTCTTGGCGATCTTGGTCATTTCCTTCACGCCGTCGGCCAGCGTCCCGTCGGTACGGAACACGGCGGCATCGCGCTGCATTGTCTTCTGCATTTCCAGCCTCAGGTCGGCGGTCGGAATGGATCCGGCGGCATAGCGCAGGTGATCGAACCGGGCAACCGCCTTGTCGACCGACTCCTGGTTCAGCTCCGGATTCGGCTCTTTCGGATCGACTATCTGGCCGGCGCGGATCGCGGCAGCACGCCCGAACACGACAAGGTCGATCAGGCTGTTCGATCCCAGGCGATTGGCCCCGTGGACCGAGGCGCAGCCCGCCTCGCCCACCGCCATCAGGCCGGGCAGGATACGGTCCTGATCCTTGGCTGTCGGGTCCAGAACCTCGCCCCAATAGTTCGTCGGGATGCCGCCCATGTTGTAATGCACCGTCGGCAGCACTGGGATCGGCTCCTTGGTCAGATCGACGCCCGCGAAAATCTTGGCGCTCTCGGAAATGCCCGGCAGCCGCAGCGCCAGCGTTTCCGGCGGCAGGTGGTTCAGGTGCAGGTGGATGTGGTCTTTTTCGGGACCGACACCGCGGCCTTCGCGGATCTCGATGGTCATGCAGCGTGAAACCACGTCGCGCGACGCCAGATCCTTGTAGGTCGGCGCATAACGCTCCATGAACCGCTCGCCTTCGGAGTTGGTCAGATAACCGCCCTCGCCGCGTGCGCCTTCTGTGATCAGCGTGCCGGAGCCGTAGATGCCGGTCGGATGGAACTGCACGAACTCCATGTCCTGCAACGCCAGACCCTGCCGCGCGACCATGCCGCCGCCGTCGCCGGTGCAGGTGTGTGCCGAGGTGGCGCTGAAATAGGCGCGGCCATAGCCGCCGGTGGCCAGCACCACCATCTTGGCGTTGAACCGGTGCAGCGTGCCGTCATCCAGTTTCCAGGCAAGAATACCCTGACAGCGCCCGTCCTCGGACATGATCAGGTCGGTGGCGAAATACTCTATGTAGAACTCCGCGTTGTTCTTCAGCGACTGGCCGTAGAGCGTGTGCAGAATGGCGTGGCCGGTGCGGTCGGCGGCGGCACATGTGCGCTGCACCGGCGGGCCCTCGCCGAATTCAGTGGTGTGGCCGCCGAACGGCCGCTGATAGATTTTGCCGTCCTCGGTGCGGGAAAACGGAACGCCGTAGTGGTCCAGCTCGTAGACCGCCTTGGGCGCCTCGCGCGCCAGATATTCCATCGCGTCGGTATCGCCCAGCCAGTCCGAGCCCTTGACGGTATCGTACATGTGCCACTGCCAGTGGTCCGGCCCCATGTTCTGCAGGCTGGCGGCAATGCCGCCCTGCGCCGCGACCGTATGCGACCGCGTGGGAAATACCTTGGTGACGCAGGCGGTCTTCAGCCCCTGCTCCGCCATGCCCAGCGTCGCCCGCAAGCCGGCGCCGCCGGCGCCCACGACGACGACATCATAGGTATGGTCGATAATTTCGTAAGATGACATGTAAGTCTCCGTTCAGCCGCTGAAGGCGATCTTTGCGACAGCGAAAATTCCGGCCAGACCAAAGGCCCAGCATCCGAGTTTTGTGGCGATCAGCAGGGTCAGCAGGGCGGCCTTGCCGTGAACGTAATCCTCGATCACCACCTGCAACCCCTCTTCGAGGTGCTTGAACGTCACCAGCAGGAACAGGATCACGAGGATCGCTTTCAGCGGGTTCTGAAAGGCGGCCACGACGGTTTCATGGCTCTCGCCGATCAGCGGCGCGACGATGCACAGAAAGGCCAGCGTCAGCGGGATCAGCGCCACGGCCTTCAGCCGCTCGCCGAACCAGTGCTCCGCGCCCTGCTTGGCGCTGCCAAGCCCGATGACGCGGCCCATATCGGTTTTATAGCTCATTGTCCGGCCTCCCTCATAGTATCGCGAGGGTCAGCAACGTCAGGACGAAACTGCCACCGATCATCACATATCCCATCATATCCGCGGTTTTCAGATCGAACCCATAACCCATGTCCCAGATCAGGTGCCGCACGCCGCCCAGAAAATGGTACCACAGCGCCCAGAGCGACAGCACCATGATCAGGATGCCCAGCCAAGAGGTCAGCAACCCGTCCACGAAGTCGAAGTAGCCCGGTCCGGTGGCGGCGGCAAGCAGCCACCAGATCACCAACAGAAACCCGAGCGTCAGACCGATGCCGGTCAGGCGCACGAATATGGATGTCATGGAACTCATTTGCGGACGATAGATCGTCAGGTGCGGCGACAGCGGACGGTTTCCCCTGTTCATTTCGGACATATCACTTCCTCGCGGTCAGATGATTGCTGAGTCTCTGTTAAACCATTTTTTTTCCGGCCACCATGCGAACTGTGTCGCAGAGCGGATATTTCTGGCCGCGACGGGA
>JBFFQS010000034.1:0-17403 GCA_041573315.1 Amylibacter sp.
CCGAACAGCGCCATCGGTTCCGTGATCCGCCCCATCGGGCGCGACCGCAGGGACGCGTCGCCGGTGAAAGTCGCGGTACTAGGGGTCGTGGCCATCGCGCCCATGATAAGGCGCACGCCTGTGCCTGCGTTACCGCAGTCGATCACGTCCTCGGGTTCCGCGAAACCTCCGACGCCAACGCCGTGCACCGACCATTCGCCCTCGCCCAGTCGCTGCACGTCGGCGCCAAAGGCCGCCATGGCTTTGCCGGTGTCCAGAACGTCCTGCCCTTCCAGCAGGCCAGTGATTTTGGTCTCGCCGACTGCCAGCGCTCCGAGGATCAGCGAGCGATGCGACACCGACTTGTCGCCGGGAATGATCGCGGTGCCTTTGAGCGCAGCGCCCTTGCGGGAGGTCATGGGAATGGGGGTGCCGTGTCCAGACATAGAGTCATCCGTTATTCAAGTTTCGCAACGGCTATACCGGATCGCAAACGCGGGGTCTATTAAGAACCATCAGATACGCCGAAAGGTCAGGTAATGCGGGGTGCGGCCCTCGCGCAGGGCCTTGAGTTCGTAGCGCGTCGAAATCCAGTCGGACCACGGCTTTCGCCAGTCGTCCGGCCCCTCGGCCAGCCATTCGAAATCGTCGCGCGCCATCATCTGTTCCAGTGTCTGGCGCACATAATCAGGGATGTCGGTGGCGACGCGAAAAATCGCACCGACCTTCAGGCAGCGGGCCAGCGGGTCCAGGTGCTCCGGCGTCACGAAGCGCCGCCGGTGGTGGCGTTTCTTGGGCCAGGGATCGGGATAGAGCAGAAAGGCACGGTCAATTGACCCGTCGGGCAGCACATCCATCATGTCGCGCGCGTCGCCTGCATGCACCTTGACGTTGGTCACGCCTGCATCGCGGATTTTCCCGAGCATCATGGCAACGCCGTTGATATAGGGCTCGCAGCCTATGATGCCGACCTCGAGGTGCAGCGTGGCCTGATGCACCATGTGCTCGCCGCCGCCAAAGCCGACCTCCAGCCACACTGGGCGGTCATCGCCGAACCAGTCGGACAGGTCTGCGGGCGTGCGGTCGGGGTTGTCTTCCCAAGTCACGCCTTCGGGGGCCAGCGCCTGCAAGTCCTCGGCCAGATATCGCTCCTGACTGTCGCGCAGGCCCTTGCCCTTGAGACGGCCATAGAAATTGCGCCAGGGCGCATCGGTTGAGTGTTTGTCGGGCATTCGGTTTCCCCTTGGCCGCCGGGTCCGGACGGTCAGACCGCCTTTTTCAGCGCCTCTGACAGATCGGTGCGCTCCCACGAAAAACCGCCGTCGGTTTCCGGTGCGCGTCCAAAGTGGCCGTAAGCCGCGGTGCGGGCATAGATCGGCTGGCGCAGGTTCAGATGGTTGATGATGCCGGTCGGCGTCAGGTCCATGATCTGGCCGACAGCTCTTTCAATCGCCGCCTCGTCCACTTCGTTTGTGCCATAGGTATCGCAATAGATCGACAGCGGCTTGGCCACGCCGATTGCATAGGACAATTGAATCGTGCAGCGCTTGGCAATACCCGCCGCGACAACGTTCTTGGCCAGATAACGCGCAGCATAGGCCGCCGAGCGGTCCACCTTGGTCGGATCCTTGCCCGAAAACGCACCGCCGCCGTGCGGGGCCGCGCCGCCATAGGTGTCTACGATAATCTTGCGTCCGGTCAGGCCCGCGTCTCCGTCCGGCCCGCCGATCACGAACTTGCCGGTCGGGTTGACGTGCCATTCCGTCTGCTCGCTGATCCAGCCGTCGGGCAGCGTGGCGCGAATGTATGGCTCCACCACGTCGCGCACGTCGTCAGAGGTCATGGCCTCGTCCAGATGCTGGGTCGACAGAACGATCGAGGTCACGCCAACCGGTTTCCCGCCTTCGTAGCGCACGGAAAGTTGCGACTTCGCATCCGGCCCCAGCATCGCGGCAGCCCCGGATTTCCGCGCCTTGGCCAGATTGCGCAGGATGGCATGGGCGTACTGGATCGGGGCAGGCATCAGTTCCGGCGTTTCGTCGACCGCGTAGCCGAACATAATGCCTTGATCGCCGGCGCCCTCTTTATCGACGCCCTGCGCGATGTGCGCGGATTGCGCATGCAGATAGTTCTGCACCACCAGGTTCTTCCAGTTAAACCCTTCCTGCTCGTAACCGATGTCCCGTACACAGTCGCGCGCGATGCCTTCGACATGGCCGAGGAAATCTTCCAGTTTCTCAGGCGAAGAAAGTCCCGCCTCGCCGCCGATAACAACCAGATTGGTCGTGGCAAAGGTTTCGCAGGCGACGCGCGCCATGGCCTCTTCCCGCAGGAAGGCGTCGAGGACAGCGTCGGAAATGCGGTCACAGACCTTGTCCGGGTGGCCCTCGGAAACGGATTCCGAAGTAAACAGATAGTTTTGACGGGACATTTTATGCTCCATTGAAATTACGCCGCTACGTCAGGAAGCCGTTGTAGCGATCGGGATGTACAGCAGTTAAGTGCGCTGCCCGCGCAGGTCAATGGGTATTTCCCGTTACGCCGGTTATGTTTGCAACCGGCGGCGCAGCATCACGCCAGCCAGCAACAGCGCGGAGGCGGCCACCCACGGCCATTCCCCCCATGTGACATAGGGCGGCGCGGCCAGTGGCGCGGGCAGTCGGGCATCGAAACTGCCGGCCTCTCCCAAGGGAAGGGACCACAGCATGCGGCCGTGCGGGCCGATGACCCCAGACACGCCGGTGTTGGCGGACCGGGCCACCGGCAAGCCCTGCTCGATCGCGCGCGCGCGGACCTGCACCAAATGCTGGTAGGGGCCCGAAAACTTGCCGAACCACGCGTCGTTGGTGATGTGCACGAGCCAGTCCGGCCGACCGCTCTGAGCCTGGGCATCCCCGGGAAAAATCGCCTCATAGCAAATCATCGGCAGGTAGGGAGGCAGACCGTCCCCGGTCAGGATGCGCGGACCGCTGCCACCTGAAAACCCGCCGAACTTTGCCGCCAGCGCCCTCAGGCCGGCCTTCTCGGCCAGCGATGCAAAGGGATAGTATTCGCCGAACGGCACCAGATGGTGCTTGTCATAGATATCGGTGACCTCGCCCTGCGCATCCATGTGTACCAGCGAATTGAAGTAGCGTCCGTCCTCATAGCGCCGGATGCCCGCGATCAACTGTGCATGGGGCCCCATCGATTCCACGACGCGCTGCATGGAAGAATCATCCTCACCGAGATAGAACGGAAGTCCGGTTTCCGGCCAGATCACCACATCGACGGACGTGATCCCGGGTGCGCGTGTCATTGACAACTGCCGGTCGAAGAAGACTCCGACCATATCCTCGCGCCATTTCAGTTCCTGCGCCGCGTTCGGCTGGATGATGCGCACGGTCGTGTCGGTCAGCGGGATGTCGTCCGGTGCAGGCATCCGCGCCGCGCCCCAGGCCCAAGCCACCACGATCAGCGCCAGCATCGGGCCGAACGCGAGGTATGGCATGCGGACCATCAAAAGCGGCAGGACCGCCACGAGCATGGTCAACAGCCCCAGCCCGTGCGGCCCCACCAGCGACAGCAGTTGCGCCACCGGCGTGTCGATCCAGCCATAGGCGATCAGGTTCCATGGAAATCCGGTGAACAGATGCGCGCGGGCAAACTCGGCCAGGCCAAGAAAAACCACCAGAGCCAGCACACGCTGCCTGTGCGTCTCGCCAAGCGTATAGGCCAGCCAGAAGGCCATGGCCCAGAAGAGCGCCAGTCCCGCCGACATCAGGAACAGGGCGAAGGGCGCCATCCATCCGGTTTCCGCGGCATCCACGAGAAACGGCTCTACCAGCCAGACCAGGCCAAACGCGAAATAGCCTACACCCGTAACCCAACCCGCAAAGGTCGCCGACGCACGCGTCGGCGCTGTCATTCCGAGCCATGCGAAACAAGGCAGGACCAGCAGCGGAATGTAAAACAGGCTCGTCGGCGCCTGCGCGAGCGCCAGCGCCGCGCCCAGAAAGAAACAAGCCAGATGTCGCCGCCATCCGGTCAAGGTCAAAGACTTTCCGGTTTGGGCGGCATCACGTCAGGCCTCGGGTTTGGATTTGCGCACTCTGATCCGCTTGATCCTGCGCGGGTCGGCCTCGACAATCTCGAAATCGAATCCCGCGGGATGCTTCAGAACCTCGCCGCGCGTCGGAATATGGCCCGACAGCATAAAGGCGAGACCACCAAGCGTATCGATATCCTCATCGTCCGGATCGGTCACCAGTTCGACACCCAGCATCTTTTCGAATTCCTCGAGGTCAGCGCGCGCCTGACACAGATAGACGCCGGGGGTTTCCTCGATCCAGCTTTCCTGTTCCTCTTCGTCGTGCTCGTCGGTGATCTCTCCGATCACCTGTTCGATCAGGTCCTCGATGGTCAGCAGGCCGTCAACGCCGCCGTATTCGTCGATCACCAGCGCGATGTGGATACGCTCAGTCTGCATTTTTTGCAGCAGCACGCCAATCGGCATCGACGGCGGAGCATAGAGCAGCGGCCGCAGCAGTGGTTTCATGTTGAACTTACGGGTGCCGCCATTGAACCCGTATTTCAGGGCAAGGTCCTTCAGGTGGATAAACCCGACAGGCGTGTCCAGCGTTTCCTTGTAGACCGGCAGGCGGGTAAAATTGCTTTCGCGGAAAACCTTCAGAACCTCTTCGAGGCTGGCGTCCATTGGAACGGCCGCAATATCGGTACGCGGCACTGCCACGTCCTCGACCCGAAGGTTGAAAAGATTTCCCAAGCCGCCTGCGGGCATCGTGCCGTTCGCTTGCGCTTCGGCAAGCTCGCTTTCGGCTGACTGGGTGCGGGATGAAAACAGGCGCGAGAAAAACCCACCCTGATCGTCTGCGTCTTCGTGCTGCGCGCTCTGCGCCGCGTTAGAAGAACCTTCTATGCTGTCGCCCATGGCTCCTTTCCAGAATCAACGCCAAATGTTCAGGCGTCCTAATAAGAACCCTAATATGGGTTCGCAATGTTTAATGTTTCAAGTGTTTTGACCTCTAAACCTTCCATAAGAGTGGCATCCGCGTCAGTTTCGTGATCATAACCCAACAGATGCAGCGTCGCATGGACCAGCAGATGCAGGGTATGGTCCGTCACCGCGATGCCTTGCTCCGCCGCCTCGCGGGCGCAGGTATCGTAGGAAATCGCGATATCGCCAAGGCCGGTGTCGAACGGTCCTTCGTCGGCCGGCGGCGGCGCGCCCGGCGAATCGCCCGCGGATTCGGGGGCCAGTTCCAAGGCCGGCCAGGACAGCACATTGGTCGGCACGGGCTTGCCACGAAACTGTTCGTTCAGTCTGGCGATCTCGGCGTCGTCGCAGGCCAATATGCTGATTTCATATCCTTCACGCGGCAGGTTCAACTGTTCGAATACGGCAGCAACGGCCTTTTCGGAGAGGTCTTCCAGTTGCAGCGCGTTCCAGCGTTCATCCTCGACAGCGACGTCCAGATGCTCAGCCATCGGTCTTCGACTGCGCCTCGTAAGCCTTGATGATCTTGGCCACCATTGGATGACGCACCACGTCCTCGGCCGAAAAACGGGTGAAACCAATGCCCTTGACGTCACGCAGCACGCGCTCGGCCTCGACAAGGCCAGAGGTCATGCCGCGCGGCAGGTCGACCTGGGTCATGTCGCCGGTGATCGCCATGCGCGAACCTTCGCCCATCCGGGTCAGGAACATCTTCATCTGCATGGTGGTGGCGTTCTGGGCCTCGTCCAGCACGACAAAGGCATTCGACAGGGTCCGCCCGCGCATGAAGGCCAGCGGCGCGATCTCGATGCGCTTGTCCTCGATCAGTTTTGCGACCTGTTTCGAGGGCAGGAAATCGTTCAGCGCGTCATAAAGCGGCTGCATATAGGGATCGACCTTGTCCTTCATATCGCCGGGCAGGAAGCCCAGCCGTTCGCCTGCCTCGACCGCCGGGCGCGACAGGATCATCCGGTCGACCATACCCTCGATCATCATCGAAACACCCACGGCCACAGCCAGATAGGTCTTGCCGGTGCCAGCCGGTCCCAGGCCGAAGACAAGTTCGTTCTGGAACAGCTGCTGAGCGTATTTCTTTTGGGTAATGGTGCGCGGCTCGACGGTCTTCTTGCGGGTGCGGATTTCCACATTTCCGCCCTTGAACATCTCCAGCTGATCGCCGGACCGCGAACCGGTGCCGTCCTCCGATCCGCCCATGCGGATCGCGGCGTCGACATCGCCGGGTTCCGCCGAGCGGCCCTGTTCGAGCCGGGCATAGATCGCGCGCAGGGTGTCCTCTGCCCGCGCCGCCGCGGCGGTCTCTCCGATAACGGCCAGTTCATTGCCGCGGCGCAGTATCTGCACGCCCAGCGCGGCTTCGATCTGAGCAAGATTTCGGTCGAATTCGCCGCAGAGGTCAATCAGCAAACGGTTGTCGGGAAAACTGATCAGAACCTCGGGTTGAAGCTCTGTCGTTGTCGGGGTGCTAAGGGCGGTGGGCGCCAAAAATTTCTCCGTTGGCTAATGCTTGTGTATCACGTTGCCAGAAGCCTTTGGCGGCTTCAAGCAAAACTCTCGCACAATTCGAAAAAGCGCGACGGATGGCGCGAAAATGTTGCCCTGCACTCAGACCAGCACCGCTGACAGGGAATTCGTGTCGGCACCCTGTATGCGCACCTTGACGATCTGTCCGGTCAATCCCGCATCCGCCAGAACATGAACCGGCCAAAGGTATTCCGACCGCCCGACCAGTTGCCCATCCAGCCTTCCGGGGCGTTCCAGCAGGACCGGAATGGTCTTGCCGATAAGGTTTTGCAGGAACTCCCGCTGGTGTTTTGCCAGCAGCGCCTGAAGCCGCGCCAGTCGTTCGGTTTTGACGTCCTCGTCCACCTGCGGCCGATCGGCGGCGGGGGTGCCGGGACGGGTGGAATACTTGAACGAATAGGCCTGCGCGTATTTCACCTGCTCGCAGAGGTCCAGCGTGGCCTGAAAATCCTCTTCGGTCTCCTCCGGAAAGCCGACGATGAAGTCGCCCGACAGGGCGATATCGGGGCGCGCCGCCCGGATGCGCTCCAGAACCTTCAAATAGCTGGCGGCGGTGTGCTTGCGGTTCATCGCCTTCAGGATCTTGTCGGAGCCGGATTGCACCGGCAGGTGCAGATAAGGCATCAGCTTGTCGATCTGCCCATGTGCCGCGATCAGGTCGTCGTCCATGTCGTTCGGGTGCGAGGTGGTGAAGCGGATGCGCCACAGGTCTTCGATCTTGGCCAGTTCGCGGATCAGTCGAGCCAGCGTCCAGTCCTGGCCGTCCGGCCCCGGCCCGTGATAGGCGTTCACGTTCTGGCCCAGCAGCGTGATGTCGCGAACGCCGCGCTCGGTCAGATCGATCGCTTCTTCGATGATCTTTTGCGCGGGGCGGGAGACTTCGGCGCCACGGGTGTACGGGACCACGCAGAAAGCGCAGAACTTGTCGCAACCTTCCTGCACCGTCAGGAACGCCGAAGGCCCGCGTTTGGATTTCGGCGCTTTCGGCAGGTGGTCGAACTTGTCCTCCTCGGGGAAATCGGTTTCGACCAGACCGGCGCCATTCCCGGTTTTCGCCACCATATCGGGCAGGCGGTGATAGGACTGCGGCCCGACCACCAGATCGACCATCGGCTGACGCCGGATGATCTCTTCGCCCTCGGCCTGAGCGACGCAGCCCGCAACGCCGATTTTCAGATCTGGTTTCGCGTTTTTCAGCGGACGGTAGCGGCCCAGTTCGGAATATATCTTTTCGGCGGCCTTCTCACGAATGTGGCAGGTATTCAGCAGAATCATGTCGGCGTCCTCCGCCGTATCGACCTGCTCATAGCCCGCGGGAGCCAACGCCGAGACCATGCGCTCGCTGTCATAGACATTCATCTGGCAGCCATAGGTTTTGACAAACAGCTTTTTCAGGTCGGACATTATCTTGCTTTCGGCACGGGTTCGGGTTCCAGAGGTTCCTCTACACCGTGTCGCCGGGCTTCGCAATGTGAAGGACGATGACTACTTGTTGTTCTTGCCCAAACCGCTTTCGCGCGCCAGGCGCTGGCGCTTGGCGGCATAGCTGGGCGCCACCATCGGATAGTCCGGCGGCAGGTTCCACTTGGCGCGGTAATCCTCCGGCGTCATGTTGTAGCGCGCCTTCAGATGTTTCTTGAGCATCTTGAACCGGCGACCGTCCTCGAGACAGATGATATGATGTTGTGTAACGGAGTCTTCTATGGGAACCGCAGGTCGCTGCTTCTGCGCCTCGCCCGATTGGCGGCTGGAAAGATCGCTGAGCTTGTCGTACACAATGTCGATAAGTCCCGGCAATTCCGAAGTTTCAACTTTGTTATTTGCCACATGCGACGCAACTATTTTAGCTGTAAATTGAACCAAATAAGCAGCCCTGCCGTGGTCTTCAAGAAAAGAGTCCATGTAATACTCACAATAACCGATACACCAAACACGCCTTAATCCACTTGGAGACTATAAACCTTCCCGCGGCTTTGCAACCGCGATACACTTCCAATCCTATCTAATCCCGCGCCTTGGCCCGCAAACGTATCACAACGTCCACTCGCGCGATCTCCGTACCTTCCGGTGCGTCGGCGACAGCCTCGAAGGTCACTGCCGCTTTCGGCGCATCCGTGAGCGTGGCATCCTCTTCCCAGTAATAGTGCGGATGCTCATCAGTCCGGGTGTCGAAGTAGGATTTGTTTCCGTCCACCGTGATCTCGCTCAGCAGGCCCGCCTCGCAGAAGGTCCGCAAGGTATTGTAGACCGTGGCCAGCGACACCGCTTCCGGCCCGGATGTGGCGGCGGCATGCAGGCTCTCGGCGCAGACATGTCGATTCTTGCCGTCACCGACCAGCAGTTGTGCCAGTGCAAGCCTCTGGCGCGTCGGGCGCACGTTTCCGGCGATCAGCCAGTCCCTGCCGCGTTTCTCTGCCTCGCTCATGATCCGCTTAATGCCCCTCACGGAAACCTCAGAAATTAGAATTATTATAATTATGGAACTTATCGCGCACAATTTCAAACCAAAATTGTGTTTTACGCTTTCACCACGCTTGACGTTGACTATTGCAAGCCGGAAGCTGCAAATGTTACTGACACGCCATAGAATGAGAATTTCAGGGAGCAGCCAATTATGACGGAGAGACCGACCAGCATTGATTACGAGGGCCTGCTGCAATGCGCACGCGGCGAGATGTTCGGTCCCGGAAACCCGCAGCTGCCCTATCCGCCCATGCTGATGATGGACAGGATTACCGAGATTTCAGCCGACGGCGGCGAACATGGCCAAGGCCATGTCGTGGCCGAGCTGGATATCCACCCCGACCTCTGGTTTTTTCCCTGCCACTTTATCGGCAACCCGATCATGCCGGGATGCCTTGGACTGGATGCACTCTGGCAGCTGACCGGATTCAATCTCGGTTGGCGCGGCATGACCGGCAAGGGCATGGCGCTGGGCGTCGGAGAAGTGAAATTCACCGGAATGGTCACGCCGAAAACCAAGCTTGTCAGATACGAGGTGGACTTCACCCGCGTCATCGACCGCAACAAGCTGAAACTCGCCCGCGCAAATGGCAAGATGTTCGCGGACGACGAGCATGTATACACAACAACAGATATGAAAGTCGGCTTGTCGAACGACTAGTCCAACCATTCTTCCAAACGCAAGGGGCCTAAATATGCGTCGCGTCGTCATTACCGGAATCGGCATCATCTCATCCATTGGCAACAATGTCGAAGAGGTGACAACATCTCTGAAAGAAGGCAAATCGGGCATCGTGGCCGCGCCGGACTACATGGAGCACGGCTTCCGCAGCCAGATCCACGGCATGCCGAAGATCAACCCTGCGGACCATATCGACAAGCGCAACATGCGTTTCATGGGCAATGGCGCGGCGTACAACTTTCTGGCCATGGAACAAGCGGTTGCCGACAGCGGGCTGGAGGACAGCGATGTTTCCAATGACCGCACCGGTCTGGTGATGGGCTCCGGCGGTCCGTCCACGGTCAACCTGTTTCAGGCGCACAAGATCGTCATCGAGAAGGGCTCGCCGAAACGCATGGGGCCGTTCATGGTAACGCGCGGCATGTCTTCCACCAACTCCGCGTGCCTTGCCACGCCGTTCAAGATCCGCGGTGTGAACTATTCGATCACCTCGGCTTGCTCGACCTCCGCACATTGCATCGGCAACGGCGTCGAGCAGATTCAGTTCGGCAAGCAGGATATCGTCTTTGCCGGCGGCGGCGAGGAACTGGACTGGACCCTGTCTTGCCTGTTCGACGCCATGGGCGCGATGTCCTCGAAGTACAACGACACGCCAGAGCTTGCCTCTCGTGCATTCGACGCCAACCGCGACGGCTTCGTCATCGCCGGCGGCGGCGGCGTGGTGGTTCTGGAAGAGCTGGAACACGCCAAGGCCCGCGGCGCGAAAATCTATGCCGAGGTCACCGGCTATGGCGCGACCTCCGACGGTTACGACATGGTTGCCCCGTCCGGCGAGGGCGGCGAACGGTCCATGAAACTGGCGATCTCGACGCTGGGCGACCGCAAGGTGGACTACATCAACGCGCATGGCACATCGACACCGGCCGGCGACGTCACCGAGGTCGAGGCCGTGCGCCGCGTATTCGGCAAGGGCAGCACCCCTATCATCAGTTCGACCAAGTCTCTGACAGGCCATTCGCTGGGCGCGACCGGTGTGCAGGAAGCTATTTACTGCCTGATCATGATGCAGAACGATTTCATCACCGCCTCGGCCAATGTGCAGGAGCTTGATCCTGCGCTCGACCCGTCCGAAATCGCGACCAAGCGCATCGACAACGCCGGTCTGGACACGGTTATCTCTAACAGCTTCGGCTTTGGCGGCACAAATGCTACACTGGCCATGTCGAAATATCACGGGTGAGCATCATGTCGGATCTGATGAAGGGCAAACGCGGGCTTGTTATGGGCGTCGCCAACGACAAGTCCATAGCCTGGGGTATTGCACGCGAACTCGCGGCAAACGGCGCGGAACTGGCCTTCACCTATCAGGGCGACGGTTTTGGGAAGCGGGTGGTTCCGCTGGCCGAAAGCATAGGGTCCAAGGTGATCGTCGAGGCCGACGTGCAGAACGACGCCTCGCTCGACAACGTGTTCGGCACCATTGAAAAAGAATGGGGCAGCATGGATTTTCTGATCCATGCAATCGCCTATTCCAACAAGGACGAACTGACCGGGCGCTTCGTTAACACCACACGCGCCAATTTCGCCAATACGATGGACATCTCCTGCTACTCTCTGATCGAGGTGGCGCGCCGCGCGGCCCCGCTGATGACCGAAGGCGGCACCATCCTGACCCTGACCTTTCAGGGCTCGAACCGCGTCACCCCCTATTACAACGTCATGGGCGTGGCCAAGGCGGCTTTGGAGAGCACGGTGCGCTATCTGGCCAACGACCTCGGTCCACAGGGCATCCGTGTCAATGCGATCAGCCCCGGCCCGATGCGCACACTGGCCGGCGCCGCGATCGGCGGCGCGCGCAAGACTTATCGCGCCACCGAGGCGAACGCGCCGCTGCGCTCCAACGCGACATTGGAATCCGTGGGTGGCACGGCTGTCTATCTGGCTTCAGACTATGGCGCGTTCACGACAGGCGAAGTGATCTGTGTTGACGGCGGTTATCATGTTCTGGGCATGGCACAGCCGGAAAACCTCTAGCTGCCGGATCATGAAGCTGCGGAAGGCTGCAAAGCCGCGATAAACTGTGCAATCCGCCGGCAAAGGAGCCTTCCATGCCAATCACTACTTGCATCTTCGACGCATACGGCACCCTGTTCGACGTAGCCTCTGCCGCGCGTGAACTGGCCGAGCAGCCGGGCCAGGAAGATTTCGCCAAACATGCAGCCAAACTGTCCAGTGACTGGCGGCTGAAGCAGTTGCAGTATACCTGGCTGCGCGCCATCACCGGCGCGCATACCGATTTCTGGCAGGTCACGCAGGACGGGCTGGATTACGCGCTGGAGGCCTCCGGCCTGTCCGGCGACGAGGTCTTGCGGGAAACGCTGCTGGCCCTGTACTGGGAGCTTCAGGCCTATCCGGAGGTCCCCAAGGTTCTGAACGATCTGAAAGCGCAGGGAAAAACCGTCGCAATCCTGTCGAACGGCTCTCCGGCCATGCTGGAGGGGGCCGTCGACCGCGCCGAGTTGAACGGCCTGCTGGACGGTGTCCTGAGCGTCGAGTCGGTCGGTGTCTTCAAGCCGCACGCTTCGGTCTATGAACTTGTCGGCAAGACATTCGGCTGCTCTTCGAAAGAGGTTCTGTTCGTATCCTCGAACGGCTGGGACGCGGCGGGCGCCGCCGGATTCGGGTTTCAGACTGTCTGGGTGAACCGCGCGGGCGAACCGATGGACCGTCTGCCCTGGACGCCGCAAACCGTGATCCCCGACCTGACGTCCGTCCCCGAACTGGCAACCACGCTATGACGCGGTATTTCACGAGCTCGGACGGGCTGGAGCTGGCCTTCGAGGACGAAGGCTCCGGCCTGCCGCTGCTCTGCCTGTCGGGCCTGTCGCGCAACAGCAGAGATTTCGACTATATCCGCCCGCACCTGAAGGACCTGCGCCTGATCCGGCTGGATTATCGCGGGCGCGGCAAATCGGCTTACGATCCGGTGTTCGCGAATTACAACCTCGTGCGCGAAGCCACGGATGTCATCGAACTGCTCGATCATCTGGATCTCGATCAGGTGGCGATCCTCGGCACGTCGCGCGGCGGTCTGATCTCGATGGGGCTGGCGTCGACCAACAAGCATCGCCTGCGGGGCGTGTTCCTGAATGACATCGGACCGGAACTGCACCCCGGCGGCCTGAAGCACATAATGGGGTTTCTTGGCAAGCGGCCAAAATGGAAAACCATCGCAGAGGCGGCCGCCGGCCTTCTCGACGCCTCCGCCGGTTTCGACAATGTGCCCCACGAACGCTGGCTGGAAGAGGCCAACCGCCGTTGGATCGAAAAGCCCGACGGGCTACACCTGCGCTATGATCCTCAGCTGCGCGATGCGATTGAACTGACCAGCCACGGCGATGCAGTCGACCTTTGGCCGTTCTTCGAGGCGCTGGAGGACCTGCCTCTGGGCCTGACCCGTGGCGCGAATTCAAACCTGCTGTCGCGTGAAACGGTCACTGAAATGCGCCGCCGGAGGCCCGACATGATCTATGCCGAGGTCGCGGACCGGGGCCATATCCCCTACCTCGACGAACCCGAAAGCCTGGACGCGCTTTCTGAATTCCTGAAAGCCGTCAGGTGACCGACATCCGGAAAATCGAGGCGGCAGCCGAGCGCCTGCGCGGCCATGCCACCGTCACGCCGCTGTTGTCTTCGCCGTTTCTGGACGAACTGGCCGGACGGCAGGTTCTGGTCAAGGCCGAGTGCCTGCAAAAGACCGGATCGTTCAAGTTTCGCGGCGGCTGGTCCGCCGTCACCGCCCTGTCGGCGGAGCAAAAATCCCGCGGCGTGATCGCCGTTTCGTCTGGCAACCATGCGCAGGGCGTGGCGCTGGCGGCAAAGGTTCTGGGCGTGCCCGCCGTGATCGTCATGCCCTCGGACGCGCCAAACGTCAAAATCGAGAACACCCGCAAACTTGGAGCCGAGGTCGTGCTCTACGATCGCGCCGCCGAGGACCGGGTCACCGTGGCCGAGCGCGCGAACGGCGACCGCGGCCTGACCCTGATCCAGCCCTTCGACGACGAAGAGGTGATCGCGGGGCAAGGCACGGTCGGGTTGGAGCTGGTCGAACAGGCGGCGGTGTTCGGCATTAACCGCGCCGAGGTTCTGGTCTGTTGTGGCGGCGGCGGGCTGACGTCGGGCATTGCGCTGGCGCTGGAAAAGCACGCGCCCGCCATGATCGCGCGCACCTGCGAGCCCGAAGGCTTCGACGATGTGGCACGGTCGCTGGCATCGGGCCGGATCGAGCGCAACGAGCGCATATCCGGCTCGCTCTGCGATGCAATCCTGACGCCAAGCCCCGGCAAGCTGACCTTTCCTATATTGAAACGTCTGTGCGGCGCTGGGCTTGCGGTCAGCGAGGACGAGGCGCTGCACGCCATGGCGCTGGCATTCGAGCATCTGAAAATCGTTCTGGAACCGGGTGGCGCGGTCAGTCTGGCCGCCGCCGTGTTTCACGGTAAAGACCTGAACCTGCCCACCGCAATCGCGGTTGTCACCGGCGGAAACGTCGACCGGGACGTGTTCGAACTGGCTCTGAACCGGTTCCTCTGAAAACCTGTGCGCCTGAAACGAAAACGCCCCCACGGATATCCGCAGGGGCGCCTTTCGGTTCGGGAGGAACCTAGCTGAACTGGTTCATCGTGTTGTCTTTGCCCGACGCTTTCAGCGCCGCTTCGCCGGCAAAATACTCCTTGTGGTCATCGCCCAGATCGGACCCGGCCATGTTCTGGTGCTTGACACAGGCGATCCCCTGCCGGATTTCCTGCCGCTGAACGTTGGCAACGTAACCAAGCATGCCCTGATCGCCGAAGTATTCACGCGCCAGATTGTCCGTGGACAGGGCGGCGGTGTGGTAGGTCGGAAGTGTGATCAGATGGTGGAAAACCCCCGCTTCGCGCGCCGCATCGGCCTGAAAAGTCCGGATACGGTCGTCGGCTTCGGCTGCCAGTTCGCTGTCATCATACTCGGCCGACATCAGATTGCCGCGGTCATAGGCGGAAACATCCCTGTCCTCTTCAACCCAGGCGTCGAAAACCTGCTGACGGAAGTTCAGCGTCCAGTTGAACGACGGCGAGTTGTTGTAGATCAGCTTGGCATTCGGAATGGTCTCGCGGATGGCGTCAACCATCGCGCCGACCTGACCGATATGCGGCTTTTCGGTTTCGATCCACAACAGGTCCGCACCGTTTTGCAGGGCGGTGATCCCGTCCAGAACGCAGCGGGCCTCGCCGGTGCCGGGGCGGAACTGGTACAGGTTCGACGGCAGCCGTTTCGGGCGCATCAGCTTGCCGTTCTGTTTCAGAACGACGTCGCCGTTGGCCATATCGTCCAGCGTGACCTCGTCGCAGTCGAGAAAGCTGTTGTACTGGTCGCCCAGATCGCCCGGTTCGCGGGTGTAGGCAATCTGTTTCGTCAGACCCGCGCCGAGGCTGTCGGTCCGCGCAACAATGACACCGTCCTCGACACCGAGTTCCAGAAACGCGTAGCGGATGGCGCGGATCTTCGCCATGAAATCGTCGTGCGGAACCGTAACCTTGCCGTCCTGGTGACCGCATTGCTTTTCATCCGAAACCTGGTTCTCGATCTGAAGGCAGCAGGCACCCGCCTCGATCATTTTCTTGGCCAGCAGGTATGTCGCCTCGGCATTGCCGAAACCTGCGTCGATATCTGCGATGATCGGAACGACATGGGTCTGGTGGTTGTCGATGGCGGATTGCGCCGCGTCGATCCTTGCCTGATCACCGGCTTCACGCGCTGCATCCAGATCGCGGAACAGCATCCCCAATTCGCGGGCGTCAGCCTGCCGCAGGAACGTGTACAGCTCTTCGATCAGCGCTGGAACGGACGTCTTCTCGTGCATTGACTGATCCGGCAGCGGCCCGAATTCGGAGCGCATCGCGGCGATCATCCAGCCTGACAGGTACAGGTATGCGCCCTTGGTGGTGCCGAAATGCTTCTTGACCGAGATCATTTTCTGCTGGCCGATGAAGCCGTGCCAGCAACCCAGCGACTGGGTGTAGTTGGTCGGGTCGGCATCATAGGCGGCCATGTCGGCGCGCATGATCTGCGCGGTGTACTTGGCGATATCCAGTCCCGTCTGGAACCGGTTTTGCAGCCGCATCCGCGCCACGCTCTCGGCACTGATTCCATCCCATGACGGGCCATGCGACCGCAGTTGAGTATTCAGGTTTGCTTGTTCACTATCATAGGGCATTTCAGTATCCTCCTCCAAGAGGTTGTAAAACTTGTCATAAGCACATCTGTGCGTCAAATTGATTGCGTACCGATGTATACCAAGACCGTTTGCCTGATAGTGCAGCTTATTACATTATAAAAATGGTATTTTGGCGATTTTTCGTGTCAGGATGTGTGCATCCTGTAAATTCTTGGATGTAAATCTGTAAATTATTTACAGATTCTTCTGCGGATTTCATATCGCGTCTGGCGTCCGAAGAGCCGGACGAGCGGTCGGAACCGGAGAGAAATGGAAGCTGACCCACTGGTGGCGGCAACTGGCCTGTTACGTCCAGCGGGAATATCCCGTAGAGGGCAGAAACACGCGGATCGTTCAGCTGGAAAATTAACCAATTCCACAATCAATTTATTGAAAATACAAAATGGAGTTCAAATAAATATGAAATACATCGTCACTATGGCCGCCGTCGCCTAGGCAGCGACGCCAGTTCCTGACGGTAGCTTGGTGACGCCCAGAGGCAAAAAGCCCCCTCACCGGGGGCTTTTCATGACTTCCGGTCCTCCGGGGTCAGCCATCCACCCGGATCGCGGCGTTCGACGGATCATAGGGGCTGTCCTCGACAATCTCGGCGTCCCAAAGCTGGTTGAGCATCTTTACCTTCAGCTTCTGTCCAACCTTGGCCAAGTCCGGCTTCACATAGCCCATGCCGATGCTTTTCCCGAAGCCAACCGAATATCCGCCCGATGTCAGGCGACCGACTTTCACGTCACCGTCGAACAGAGCCTCGCGGCCCCAGGGATCGGCATCCTCCGGCCCGTCGATCAGCAGAGTGACGCATTTCGAGCGGATGCCTATGGCTTCCATCGCCGCCTTGCCGCGGAACTCTTTCGTCAGGTCGACGAAGCGTGGCAGATCCGCTTCCAGCGGCGTCGCGTCGCGGCCCAGTTCGGTGCCGAAGGCGCGATAGCTCTTTTCCTGCCGCAGCCAGTTCTGCGCCCGCGCTCCGACCAGCTTCAGCCCGTAGCCCTCGCCCGCCTTCAGGATAAGGTCCCACAGGTAATTCTGCATCTCGATCGGATGGTGCAGTTCCCAGCCCAGCTCGCCGGTATAGGCGACGCGGATCGCGTTAACCGGACACATGCCCAGCTCGATCCTGCGGGCCGACAGCCACGGGAAGCGCTTGTTTGACAGAGCGGCGGACGGGTCGGCATCGACGATGATCTTTTTCAGCACGTCGCGGGATTTCGGCCCGGCGATTGCAAAGACACCCCATTGCGTTGTGACGTCCTGAATCTCGACATAGCCGAACTCACCCATCTTGTCCTCGGCCGCCTTGCGCAGGTAATCGGCGTCATAGGCCGTCCACGCTCCGGCGGAGACAAGATAGTAATTGTTCTCGCCGTTGCGCACGATGGTGTATTCGGTGCGCGTCGTGCCGGCATCGGTCAGGGCGTAGGTCAGGTTGATCCGGCCCACTTTGGGCAGCTTGTTGCAGGTGAACCA
>JBFFQS010000035.1:0-16005 GCA_041573315.1 Amylibacter sp.
CGGCGATCTCTATCGGGACGTCAGTTTCGAAGTCCGGCGCGGCGAGGTCGTGGGCTTTTACGGGCTGGTCGGGGCAGGGCGAACAGAGATTGCCGAAACCCTGTTCGGATTGCGCGATCCAAGCACCGGCACCATCCTGCTCAATGGAGAGGAGGTCACAATCCACTCGCCTGCGGACGCGATTTCCAAGGGCATCTCGCTTGTGCCTGAGGACCGCAAGGGTCAGGGCCTTATCCTGGGCATGAACTGCCGGGATAACATGACCTTGCCGCAGGTCGACGACCTGACCGCCGGTCCGTTTGTGGCCGACGGGGCCGAGATCGCGATCTTCGATCAATATCGCGACCGGCTGGATATACGCACGCCGGGCTGGAAACAGGTGGTGGGTAACCTGTCGGGCGGCAACCAGCAAAAGATCGTCATCGGCAAATGGCTGTCGATGCATCCCAAGGTTCTGATCGTCGATGAGCCGACACGGGGGATCGATGTCGGCTCGAAATCCGAAATTCACAACCTGATCCGGGAATTGGCGGCCAGCGGCTATGCGGTGATCGTGATCTCTTCGGAAATGCCCGAGGTGCTGCGGGTCTCTGATCGTGTGGTCGCCATGTTCCACGGCGAGATCATCCGCGAATTCACCGCGGAAGAAGTAAACGAGGACAATCTGGTTCAGGCGATATCGGGTATCCGTCAAGACAAGGTCGCGTAATGCGGATCGGGTTCGCGGGGCTGGGTCGCATGGGTACGCTGATGGCCCGTAACCTGGTCGCGGCGGGCTATGACGTGACAGTCTGGAACCGCAGCGCGGAACCCGTTCGGAAATTCTGCGAAGACACCGGTGCAAGCGGCGCGGTTACACCCAGAAAGCTGGCCGAAGAGGTCGAGGTGGTCGTCACCATGCTGGCAGACGATGCCGCGTCACGGGCGGTTCATATGGGCGACGATGGACTGTTTCGCGCCCGCAGTGGGGCCCGGATCTTCGTCGAGATGGGGACAATGAGTCCGGCGCATATCATGACGCTGGCCGCCGCAGCGCCGGACGATGCGATGGTCGTCGATGCTCCGGTATCCGGCGCGACACAGGCCGCAGCCGATGCGCAATTGCTGATCATGGCCGGGTGCTCTCCGGCTCAGGCAGCGCAGCTTATGCCGCTGTTCGATGCGATGGGCCGGCAGGTCATCTGTCTGGGGTCGCTAGGGGCTGGTTCGGTCATGAAGCTGGCGATCAATTCGATGATCCACGGCATGAATCAAACAGTATCCGAGGCGCTGACGCTGGCCGAAGCGGCAGGCATCGATCCGTCGCTGGCCTACGATGCGGTCGAGGCATCCGCGGCCTGCGCGCCGATGCTGCGCTATCGCCGCCAGCTATATCTGGACGAGGCTGGTCAAGACGTGACCTTCACAGTCGCGCTGGCGCGCAAGGACATGGAAGTTACCGCAGACCTGGCGCGGCAATACGGCGTCGCGATCCCGCAGGGCGAACTGAACCTGAAAAAACTGAAAGAGGCCGAGGCGCAGGGCTATGGTGCCCGCGACATGGCCTCGATCCTGAATTTCATGAGAGAGGAAGAACCATGAAAGCTGCATTGTTTGTCGGGGGCTGGGAAGGGCACAAGCCCACCGATTTCAGCGACTGGTGCGAGGGTTTGCTCAAGGCCGAGGGCTTTGAAGTCGATGTCTATCAGACGCTGGAGCCGCTGGCGGACCCGGCGTCGATGGCCGATGTCGACCTGATCGTTCCGATCTGGTCCAGCGCAAGGTCTTCTCACCAGCCGGAATTCGGCAACATGAACAAGGAACAGGAAGACGGACTGTTGAAACTGATCGGCGACGGTTGTGGCATCGCCGGCTGGCACGGTCACATGGGTGACGCGTTCCGCGACCATCCGACCTATCACTTCCTGATCGGCGGGCAGTTCGTGGCGCATCCGCCGGGTTGGCCCGATAATCCGATCCCTTCCGACGATTTCGTCGATTACGACGTGACAGTTACGGCGCCTGACGATCCCATCATGCAGGGCATCGACAGCTTTCGCCTGTTTTCGGAGCAGTATTACATGCTGGTCGATCCGTCGAACGAGGTGCTGGCAACCACGACCTTTTCCGGTGAGCATCTGTGGTGGATCGAAGGGACGGTAATTCCCGTGGTCTGGAAGCGGCGCTGGGACAAGGGCCGGGTTTTCTATTGTTCCATAGGACACACGCTGGCCGACCTGAAAGTACCGCAGGTGACAGAGATCATGCGCCGCGGCATGGTCTGGGCAGCGCGCTAACCGGATAGCCTGTAATCTGGAGGGGGCGGAGGCTGTCGAGTCTATGGCTTAGTCGGGGCAGGCCCTGTCGATTGTCCGACGACAAGATCAACCTCCAGCAATTCCTGCAGCGGACTACTGGCCGGGTCTTTGATGAGCTTCAGCAGCATTTCGGCGGATCGCTGTCCGGCATTTTGGACCGAGGACCGGGTTGCGGTGAAGATCGGCACGTCATGGCCGTTCTTGAGGTAGGATAACTCGTCGTCGAAGATGACGATGGAGACGTCCGTTCCCACATCCAGACCGCGTTCATGTATGGCGCGCCGTATGCCTATGGCGGAAATCATGGATGATGCCAGAAAAGCCGTCGGCGGCGCGGTATGTTCCAATGCCTGACGCGCGGAAAGATAGCCTTGCACCTCGGTCATTTCGCCGCTGAACATCATGTCTGTATCGATGGGAACGCCGGCAGCCTCGTGCGCGGATATATATCCGGACCTGCGGCGATGTGCGAAATCCAGAGTTTCCCGACCGTTTATCAGCGCGATCCGGCGATGGTTCAGGCTGAACAGGAACTCGGTTGCCCGCGAAAAGGCCCGCTTGTTGTTAACGTCGAGCCAGGAATAGTCTTCGGTGACGCTGGACGCACGCCCGTGCACGACGAACGGCAGCCCGATCTCGGCAAGCAACTTGATGCGTGGGTCTTCCATTTTGGGGCTGTGCACGATTATTCCGTCCACGGAACCCTTGGCCTTGAGTTCGCGATAGGCCCGTTCCTCGTTTCCGTCCTCGACCAGCGAGAGCATCATGTCATAACCGTTACGGGAATAGGTCTCGCCGGCGCCGGCGATAAAATCGGCGAACACAGGATTTACGATCTCGTGTTTGATGGACACCGGTATAAGGTGTCCGATCGTCATGGACAGGCCGGTCGCCAGGCTCTTGGCGCGCGTGTTCGGACGATAGAAATTCTCGATGGCCGCCTTCTTGATTCGGGCGCGGGTTTCCTCGTTTACCTCGGGGTAGTCATTCAGGGCGCGACTAACCGTCGTTTGGGAAAGCCCCAGTTTTTCTGCCAACTCTTTAAGATTCATTGCCTTAGTTCACCCATAGCGCTTTGGATTTTCTATTGTTGCACACAATTCCGGTGCGGTCAAAATTTTCCAAACAGCTCTAATGAAAACTAAATACCGAAATTTTAGCTTATATATTATGCAGAACCGGAATTACACTTGACAGATCGGGGTGTCGGTGAGCTATTCTGATTTCCAAAGCGCTTTAATTTTTGGTTTAAAATTTGAGTGCGAGGGAGTTTAAGCGCACCATGGCGCAAATTGGGAGGAAAATTCATGAAGACCAGAATGTATTTGACCGCTGCGGCGGTCGCGCTGATGGCGACATCGGCGCATGCCGGTGGCCATCTCATGGCGATGCCGGGCGAGGGAGATTTGAACTGGCAGAGCTACGAGGATTTCGCGGCGGCTCACGACCTGAGCGGCCAGTCGTTGACGATCTTTGGGCCGTGGCTCGCTTCCGAGGCTGATTCTTTCGCCGGTCTCGTCGCATTCTTCAACGAAGCCACAGGTGCAAACGCGACCTACGTCGGCTCGGACTCGCTGGAACAGCAGATCGTGATCGACGCCGAGGCGGGGTCTGCCCCCGACGTGACCTTTTTCCCTCAGCCCGGTCTGGCTGCAAACATGGCTGCGCGCGGTTTCCTGACGCCACTGCCGGAAGGAACCGGCGATTGGGTCAAGGAAAACTACGCCGCCGGTGAGTCCTGGGTCAATCTCGGCACCTATGCCGGCGCGGACGGAGCTGAAAATCTTTACGGTTTCTTCTTCAACGTGAACGTGAAGTCCCTGGTCTGGTATGTGCCCGAGAATTTCGAGGATGCCGGGTACGAAGTTCCGACCTCCATGGAAGAACTGAAAGCTTTGTCAGACCAGATCGTTGCTGATGGCGGGACGCCCTGGTGTATCGGCCTGGGGTCCGGCGGTGCGACCGGTTGGCCGGCGACCGACTGGGTCGAGGATCTCTTGCTGCGCACGCAGCCGCCTGAAGTCTACGACCAATGGGTGACCAACGAGATTCCTTTCAATGATGCTCGGATCGTGGCTGCAATCGATGAGTTCGGCAGCTTCGCACGCAATGACAATTATGTGGCCGGCGGCGCCGCAGCCGTGGCGTCCACGGATTTCCGCGACAGTCCGAAAGGTCTGTTTTCGTCACCGCCACAGTGCTACATGCACCGTCAGGCGTCTTTCATTCCTGCCTATTTCCCGGAAGGCACGGAGGTTGGTCTTGACGCTGACTTCTTCTACTTCCCCGCTTACGAAGACAAGGACCTGGGTCGTCCGGTTATGGGGGCGGGTACGCTGCTCGGCATAACCAACGACAATCCGGCCGCTAATGTCTTCGTCGAGTTCCTGGAGACCTCTTTTGCGCATGAGCTGATGATGACGCAGAGCGGCTTCCTGACGCCCCACAAGGGCGCGGATCCTGTGAACTATGTAAGCGATACCGCGCGCGGCCAAGGTGAAATCCTGACAAGTGCGACCACGTTCCGCTTTGACGGTTCCGACCTGATGCCCGGCGGCGTCGGCGCCGGTTCCTTCTGGACCGGTATGGTCGACTACACGGGCGGAAAGTCCGCGGAAGAAGTCACTGCGGAAATTCAGGCCTCTTGGGACTCTTTGAAGTAATTCGCCAAAAATGAAAAGCGCTCAGGCAATCCGGACCACTCGGATTGCCTGAGCGGATAAGTGGATTATTCGAAAGGGACTGCGATGAATCCGGCTCTTCAGGGACTCATTACAATTATTATCGGTGTCGGCGGCTGCGTCGGTTATTTCTACTTTTCCAACATGCTGCTCGACAAGGTGCTGTTTCCGCCGCGGGGTCCGCATGCCGGTCGCAACATCAACCGCGCGAACATGATACGCCCATGGCTGTTCCTTTTCCCGGCCCTGGCGCTGCTCGGCCTGTATCTGGCCTATCCGGTTTTTGAAACGCTGCGTCTGTCGGTAACCGAGCGGGTAGCCGGCGGGGGTTCCGAATTCGTCGGCCTCGACAACTACGCGCAGATGTTCAGCGAGCCCAAGTTCTGGGAGGCGATGCGCAACAACATGCTCTGGCTGGTCGTCGTGCCGGCCATGTCCACGGCCTTTGGCCTGCTGGCGGCACAACTGACCGACCGGATCTCGTGGGGTAATATCGCGAAATCCATTATCTTCATGCCGATGGCGATTTCCTTCGTCGGCGCGGCGGTTATCTTCAAGCTGATCTACGACACGCGTCCGATAGATCAGGAGCAGATCGGCATCCTGAACGCCCTGTATCTTTGGTTCGGCGGGGTGGAGCCTCAGACCTGGCTGACGATCCCGTTCTGGAACAGCTTCTTCCTGATGGTGGTGCTGATCTGGATTCAGACCGGCTTCGCGATGGTCATCCTGTCTGCAGCGCTGCGCGGCATTCCCGAAGACACAATCGAGGCCGCCATCATCGACGGCGCAAACCCGTTCCAGATTTTCTTCAAGATCAAAATTCCCCAGATCGTCGGCACGATCGTCGTTGTCTGGACGACGATCACCATCGTGGTCCTCAAGGTCTTCGATATCGTGTTCGCGATGACGAACGGACAATGGGAAACCCAGGTTTTGGCCAACTACATGTTCGACAAGTTGTTCAGGGCGAACGACTGGGGCGTCGGCTCCGCCAGCGCGATGATCATCATGCTGCTGGTGACGCCTATTTTGGTCTGGAATGTCTACAACGCCCGTCAAGAGATGAAGTGAGGAAGCCACAATGGAGAATATAGCCGGTAAGAAATCGAGCCTGACCTGGGCGGTGCATATTTCCGTCGTGCTTCTGGTGCTTTTGTGGATGTTCCCGACCGTCGGCCTGCTGGTGTCGTCTTTTCGGACGGCTGACCAGATATCGACCAGCGGCTGGTGGAAGGCAATGCTGCCTTCGGAACAGAACCAGACGCTCAGGACCGCGCCGCCTGATACTCAGGTTGAGGAAAACGGCCTCTATGTCATATCGGGCAACTTGTTCGAGAATCCGGGCGATGCCACGATTTCGGTCTGGGGCACCAGTTCTCAGGATATCGCGGCTTACAAGCCCGGCGACACAGCCGATATGGGCAAGGACGGTGCGCTGACGGTTTTGGAGAATGGCGACTACAGGCTGGTCAACAGCGAGGAGTTCTCGGGCCGTCGCGGCGAGCGCGTTTTTGTGACGGCGACGACGCCGCCGGTCTTCACCTTTGAAAACTACAGAAACATGCTGTTCGATCCAGACAACCGGGAGGGAATGACCAAGGCGTTCTTCAACACGCTGACGGTGACGATCCCGGCCACGATCATTCCGATCCTGATCGCAGCCTTTGCGGCCTACGCGCTGGCGTGGATGGATTTTCCGGGGCGGGCGCTGCTGATCGCCGCCGTGGTCGGCCTTTTGGTCGTGCCGCTGCAATTGGCGCTGATACCGCTGCTGAAACTGCATCTGGGCATCGGCATCGGCAAGGGCTATCTGGGAACCTGGATGGCGCATACCGGTTTCGGGTTGCCGCTGGCGGTTTACCTGTTGCGCAACTACATGGTCGGGCTGCCGCGCGATATCATCGAGAACGCCCGTGTCGATGGCGCCACCGAGTTCCAGATCTTCGTCAAGATCATCCTGCCCTTGTCGTTCCCGGCGCTGGCCTCATTTGCAATATTCCAGTTCCTGTGGACCTGGAACGACCTGCTGGTCGCCAAGGTGTTCCTGATCGACGCCACCGGCCAGACCACAGTGATGACCAACCAGATCGTCGAGTTGCTGGGCACCCGCGGCGGTAATTGGGAGGTTCTGGCGACCGCCGCCTTCGTGTCGATCGCGGTTCCGCTGGTGGTGTTCTTCGCCATGCAGAAATATCTGGTGCGCGGCCTGCTGGCCGGCTCCGTGAAATAGACGTGGCCGCTGGTGCGATGAATACAGACATGCAAACCGGTATGGAAAACATACTGGCCGCCGACAAGGATTGGTGGCGCGGAGCGGTGATCTATCAGATCTATCCGCGCAGCTTTCAGGACAGCAACGGGGACGGGATCGGCGATATCGCCGGTATCGTCCACCGATTGCCCTATATCGCCTCGCTCGGGGTCGATGCAATATGGGTCTCGCCTTTCTTCAAGTCGCCGATGAAGGATTTCGGCTATGACATCAGCGATTACCGCGACATCGATCCGATGTTCGGGACGCTGGAGGAGTTCGACCTGATGATCGAGACCGCGCACAAGTTCGGCATCCGGGTGATGATCGATCTGGTGCTGTCGCATACTTCGGACCAGCATCCGTGGTTTCAGGAAAGCAAGATGGACCGGACGAACACGAAAGCGGACTGGTACGTCTGGGCCGATCCCAAACCGGACGGAGCGCCGCCCAACAACTGGTTTTCCATTTTCGGCGGGCCGGCCTGGCAATGGAGCGTTCACCGCGAGCAGTACTATCTGCACAACTTCCTGGCCTGTCAGCCGGACCTGAATTTTCACAACATGGACGTGCAGGACGCGCTGCTGGACCTGACCCGCTTCTGGCTGGACCGCGGCGTCGACGGTTGCAGGCTGGACACGATCAACTTCTATTTCGCCGACAAGCTGCTGCGCGACAATCCCGCGCTGCCGCCGGAAAAGCGCAATTCAAAAATCGCGCCGTCGGTCAATGTCTACAATCATCAGGAACATCTGTATTCCAAGAACCAGCCTGAAAACCTCGACTTCCTGCACCGATTCAGACAGGTGCTGGACGAATATCCCGCCGCCGCAGCGGTCGGCGAAGTCGGTGACGCGCAATACGGTCTCGAGATTCTCGGCCAGTACACGGCAAAGGACAAATACGTCCATATGTGCTATGCCTTCGAACTGCTTGCCAAGGACAAGGTCACGGCTGCGGATATTCCGGAAATCTTCGCCAAAGTTGACGAGGTTGCTGCAGACGGCTGGGCCTGCTGGGCCTATTCCAACCATGACGTGATGCGCCACAAGACCCGCTGGGATATGTCGGACGAGGAGTACCGCCTCTATGCGACGATGCTGATGTGTCTGCCCGGGTCGGCCTGCCTGTATCAGGGCGAGGAACTGGGGCTGGAGGAGGCCGATGTCGCCTTCGAGGATCTGCAGGATCCTTACGGCATAGAGTTTTGGCCAGCCTACAAGGGCCGCGATGGCTGCCGTACGCCGATTGTCTGGGAAGACAGCTTCAACGCGAATGGCGGCTTTTCGGTCGGACAGCCGTGGCTGCCGATCGATCCGTCTCATTTTGCCAAGTCGGTGGCGGGAGAGGAGCAGAAAGAGAAGTCTGTCCTGCACCACTATCGCCGGGCGATTGCCTTGCGGCGCGACTATCCGGTACTGCGCAAAGGCGGGCACGCGCCTATCAGAAACGATGGCAGCGTCGTCTATGTCACGCGTGAGTATGAAGGCCAGGAACTGTTCTGCGCGTTCAACCTGTCGGCAGAGCCTGCGGAATTCGACATGCCGCAGGGCAACTGGAAGAATATTGGCGAGGAGCTGGGAAGCTTGGCGTTCTCCGACAAGCCGAAACAAACCCTCGCGTCATGGCAATCATGCCTGGCGTTGAAAACAGATACCAAAGGGAGCTGAAACATGGCCGATGTAAAACTGACTCATGTTGACAAGGTGTACGGCGGAACCGTCGAAGTTTTGAAGGACATCAATCTGGATATCAAGACGGGCGAACTGATCGTGTTCGTCGGGCCTTCCGGCTGCGGCAAGTCGACCCTGTTGCGCATGATCGCCGGTCTGGAGCAGATTACCGGCGGCACGCTGGAAATCGACGGCGTCGTCGTCAACGATATGCCGCCTTCGCAGCGCGGCATCGCCATGGTGTTCCAGTCCTACGCCCTGTATCCGCATATGACGGTCCGGGATAACATGTCCTTCGCGCTGAAACTCGCCAAGAAGTCGCCAAAGGAAATCGATGACGCCGTCAACAGCGCCGCAGAGAAGCTTCAACTGACCGAGTATCTCGACCGGTTGCCGAAAGCCTTGTCGGGCGGGCAGCGCCAGCGTGTCGCCATTGGCCGGTCGATCGTCCGTGACCCGAAGGTCTATCTGTTCGACGAGCCGCTTTCGAACCTCGACGCCGCCCTGCGCGCCGCGACACGGATCGAGATCGCGCAGTTGAAGGAACAGATGCCCGAGTCCACCATGATCTACGTGACCCATGATCAGGTGGAGGCCATGACGCTGGCCTCGCGCATCGTGGTTCTGGCCAACAAGGGCATCGCGCAGGTCGGAACGCCGCTGGACCTCTACGAGCGGCCGGAAAATGAATTCGTGGCTCAGTTCATCGGATCACCCGCCATGAACCTGCTGCCCGGTGAAATCATCGAAACCGGCGAAAAGACCAAGGTCCGCCTGTCGGGCGGCGGCGTTGCCGTCTCGGACGTGAAAAGCAAGGCCAGCGACAAGGGGCTGGAGGTCAACGTCGGTATCCGTCCGGAGGACTTTGTTCTGGCCGAGGGTGACGATTTTACCTTCGAAGGCAAGGTGAACCACAGGGAAGCGCTCGGCGAGGTTACCCTGTTCTATTTCGCGAAACAGGGCGGGGCCGATGTTGTGATCTCCAAGCTGCCGGGTATCCATACCGGTGTGCGCGGCAAGTCCGTGCGCCTGACCGCGCCGTCGAACAAGGTTCAGGTGTTTCACGAAGGCAAGTCGCTGTACCACAGATAGCGCTACTGAAGCCAGACGCGGGCGTAGGGCGGAAGCAATATCTGCCCTTCGTCCAATTTAACCTCGGCATCCGACAAAGCGTCGTGGAAGTTGCTGACGCCCTTTGCCCTTGCCCAGTCGCCTGACACGCTGGTCCAGTCCTCGGTGAAATTGAACAGGCAGAGCGTCGCGCTGGCGGGCGTTTCCCGCACGAAAGCGAATACCTTGGCGTTGCCGCTGTCCGCGATCACTGTCGGGTTCGCGCCATGCAGTTCGGGGGTCATTTTGCGACGCGACAGAATGTGCCGCATGCCGTTGTAGACCCGGGCGGCGGGGCCGTCGCCCTTTCGGGCCTTGGTCAAATGCTTCCAATCCATTCGCGGCCGGTGCAGCCAGCGGCTGTCATGCGCGTGCGAGGGGTTCTCGGTATAGCTCCAGTCATTCAGCAGCGCGACCTCGTCCCCCATGTATATCAGGGGGATGCCGCCAAAGCTCGCGATCATCGCGTGCCCCATCAGAATGCGCTGGACCGCCATATCTATGCCCGTCGCGTTGTCTTCGGCCATGGCGCGTTCCAGACCGGCGAGCGAGGCCAAGGTGCCGGAATTGCGCTTGTCGCCAGTGACTTCGTTGACTTGAAAATAAGCGCCTCGGGCGAACGAACCGGGGAACCGGCCCTCGTAGAAATCCGCGAGGAAACCCCTGTGCTTGTACCCCTCCAGACCGACGGCCTCCGCATCCTCGTCGTTCACCGCCCAGCCGATGTCATCATGGCAGCGCAGGTAGGTTCCGTAGGTTGCGTTCACCAGCGAGGTCGGGAAATGGGTGGACAGGACATGGGTCATCAGACGTGTGTCGCGGGACGCCAGCGCCGCCCAGAACTGTACCATAAGCGAGTTGTGATAAGCCAGGTTGCCCTCTTTGCCGGTGTGGACGCCCTGACCCAGATAGGTAATCATTTCGGCCGGTCCGGTAATCGCCTCTTCCAGATGGATGGCGGCCGAGGACACGATGCGCGACGCGGCGCGCAGCGCCTGCAGGATCATGTGAACCTCGGGTTCCGACTGGCACCGCGTTCCCATGCGCTTCCACATGAAGGCGACCGCATCGAAGCGCAGGACATCCGCACCCTTGTTGGCCAGGTTGAACATGATCTTGGCCATTTCCAGAAAGACCCACGGATTGGCCCAGTTGAGATCCCACTGGTGCTCGTTGAATGTGGTCCATACCCATTTCCCGAGATCGGGATAATAGGTGAAGTTGCCGGGGGCATCGTTCGGGAAAACCTCGACGAGGGTTTCTTCGTAGGCTTTCGGCAGCTTGTCATTGTCGAACATCAGGTAATAGTCCTGAAACCCCGGATCGCCCTTCCGGGCCTTTTTTGCCCAGGCATGTTCCTTGGCGGTATGGTTCAGCACCATGTCGATACAAAGGCTGATGCCGCGATCCCGCAGAGCTTTAGCGACCTTCCTGAACATCGTCATCGTGCCGAAATCCGGATTGATGGTGTCATAGTCCATCACCGAATATCCGCCGTCGTTGTCGCCGGGCCGCGGTTTCAGGCAGGGCATGAAATGCACGTAGGTGACGCCCAGAGTTTCGAGATAGTCGAGGTGGTCCAGAACGCCTTCCAGATTACCGCCGAAGCGGTCGATGTAGAACACGTAGCCCACCATGTCTGGCCGCAGAAACCAGTCGGGTTCGAGGTCCCGCTTCAGGTCGAGCCGCTTGAGGTCCGCCGGTCGCGCGGCCCAGGCGGCCTTGAGGGCATTTCGCAGCGCCGAGGTGAAGACGCCGTAGTCCGGGTGTTTGCCATAGAGATGGTCCAACATGCCGAACAGGTCCTGCGAACTGCGCTGCATCCGCATATCGAAGATTTGCTGGTTGATGCCGGGAACGCCTGATTTTACCATGGGTCTGACTTCGGTGATTTCGTTCAGACAGGAGTACCTCAAAGCGCTTTTAGAAAGCAAGCCTGCCGCAGTGGTTCTCCACCCCTTCAGAAGTGGATTCCCGCGACCCGCCGGTCCGCCGGACTGCTATTGGACCACAAGAAACAGGGATCTGCCGTTTCGGTGAATTGTCAGTGCCGCCGGACCTTCGCCCGGTCTTGGCAGCGCGGCCATCAATTCGGCGACGGTTTTCACGGCGCGATTGTTGACACCCGTGATCACGTCGCCGCTCTGCAGTCCGGCGCGGGCGGCAGGGCTGTTCGCCTTGACGGAGGTCACCGCGATGCCGGTCACCTCGCCGTATCCGGGCATTTCCGGGCCGAGTGCGGACAGCTGGGCGCCCTCCAGAAGGCCGGGTTTAGTTGGGGTCGCGGGGCTTTGAGCCGTCGTCGGCACCGTGATCTTGGCAGAGAGCTCAACTTGCTCGCCGTTTCGTAACGCTGTGATGGCCAGTGTCTGTCCGGGCTGTACCAGGCCGACGCGGTTGCGCAGGTCGCTGGATTTGTCCACTGAGATACCGTTGACCCCTACGATGACGTCGCCGACCTGAATCCCGGCCTCCTCAGCCGGAGAACCCGGTTCCACCTGTGAAACGATGGCGCCCCGGGCCGTTTCGATCTGCAGGGCTTCTGCAAGGTCTGGCGTCAGGTCCTGAACCACGACACCCAAACGGCCACGGTGGACTTCCCCGTATTCGATCAACTGGTCCATGACAGACCGGGCCATATTGATAGGCACGGCAAAACCGATGCCGACATTTCCGCCCGCCGGCGCGATAATCGCGGTATTGATGCCGATCAGTTCCCCGTTCAGCGTCACAAGCGCCCCGCCCGAGTTTCCGGGGTTGATCGAGGCGTCGGTCTGAATGAAATCCTCATAGCCTTCGGGATTGATGCCGGACCGGCCCAAGGCGCTGACGATCCCAGAGGTCACTGTTTGCCCGAGCCCGAACGGATTCCCGACAGCCACGACATAGTCGCCAACCAGCAATTCGTCTGAATTTCCCATGGGAAGGGCCGACAGGTCATCCGCGTCGATTTTCAAAAGCGCGATGTCGGTGGCCGGATCCACGCCGATGACCTGCGCCTCGAATTGACGGCGGTCGGTCAGTGTGACCGAGATTTCAACCCCGTTCTCGACGACATGATTGTTGGTCAGGACATAGCCCTTTTCCGCATCCACGATGACGCCCGATCCGGCGCTCAGCCGCGGCTCGGGTTCAGCCATATCGGGCAGGTTGAAAAAGTCGCGAAAGAACGGATCGTTGAAAAGGGGATTCAGGTTCATCGGCTGTTTCGATACGACCGCAATGTTTACCACCGTCTTGGTGATTTCCTGCACCAGCGGGGCGAGCGTCGGAACGCCACGCCCGCTGCGCAATGGCAGGGGTTGGGCTTCGGCGAAGGTAACTGAAACGCTGCAGATCACAGCTGCGAACAGAGTGAATATTTTGGCATTCATGACGTGTTTCCCCGAATCGGGAACCAGCTGTCGACGTGTTTCCACGGCGAGCGAAACGCATTTCCGAAAGCCGGTCCGTTGAACAAGTTCAATGGCGGGACCATAAATTGATCGGCGGGGATGTTCGTTGATGTAAATCAAGATGGTGGCGGCACTCTGTTGCCCAGCACCGGTTTTGCGGTGGGAGGCCGCGTGTTTTGGGCGTGCTCCCGGAGGGGGCACAGCCTGCGTTTTGACGATGCCGGAGCTCCCACACGTGAAAAGGAGGTAGGCGGATCACAAGCGCATCATCGCGGAAATCCGCCTGAAATCGAGCAAAACGATCAAATTGGTTGACCAAAAAGCGGGCTTTGATCGCAAAATTGATGCTTTTATTTTTGAGGCTCTTAATCGAAAACTGCGCTCAGTATTAATGATTCATTTAAAAACGCGACTATTTCCCATGATTGGTAACAAATTGGTTGCGATTGGTAGGATTTTGATTATCGTAGCGGAGTGCCCAGACACATTGACCTTTTTATGAGCCATGGAGATTAATATGACGAATTATGTGATAGCGAAGCCACCTGTCGTGGCGATCCCGGTCGCCGGGAGCGATGCGAGTTTTCCGGTGCGGCGGGTTTATTGCATCGGTCGGAACTATGCTGCTCATGCCATAGAGATGGGTCACGACCCCGATCGCGAGCCGCCATTCTTTTTCCAGAAGAACCCGAACAACCTCGATCCATCGGGCGAGTTCCCTTACCCGCCACATTCGTCGGATGTTCATCACGAGATGGAAATGTCTGTCATGCTGAAGTCCGGCGGAACCAACATTCCGATCGAGAAAGCGCTGGACCATGTCTATGGTTATGCGCTGTCCCTGGACATGACGCGCCGCGATCTGCAGGGAGAGATGAAGAAGATGGGCCGTCCCTGGGAAATCGGCAAGGCGTTCGAGCGTTCGGCGCCGGTCGGACCGGTTCATCCCGCCTCGGAGGTCGGCCATCTGGACCAGGGGGCCGTGACGCTGAAAGTCAACGGAGAGCTTCGTCAGGAAGGTGACCTGAACCAGATGATCTGGAAGGTCCCCGAGATGATCTCTTACCTGTCTGAATATTTCGAGCTTGCCGCTGGTGACGTCATCATGTCCGGGACGCCGTCAGGTGTCGGTCCGGTCGCAAAGGGCGACACCATGGAGATGGCGGTGGAAGGCCTCGGAAGCATGACCGTCAAGGTCGTCTGATAGGGCGCAGGGAGGCAAAGATTTCACCGCTAGTCATATCATCCCGGTATCGGAGCGTTCTGCTGTGATGCCGTCAGCGCCAACAGCCACGGAAGGTTCCGCGCCTTCGGGATTGGGCCTGAGTTTCGCGACTTGGGACCATGATCGGGTGATGGCGCTGCACGATGGCCGGGTGCAGGTGCCCGGTGTAAAGCTGGAAAGCGTCGTTCAACCGACGTCAAAGCTGTTTCCGCTTGCGGTGCAAAAGGCGAAATTTGACATCACTGAAATGTCGATCTCCAGTTACATTCTTCAGGTCGCGCGCGGGGAGGGCGAGTATATCGCCCTTCCAGCCTTTGTAAGCCGCGCCTTTCGCCATTCGGGATTTTTCGCGCGGGCCGGATCGGGGATTACCTCTCCGGCCGATTTCGCAGGCAAGAAAATCGGTGTTCCGGAATACCAGATGACAGCGGCGCTTTGGATGCGCGGTATCCTGCACGACGAATACGATGTGCAGGCCGCCGATATCCATTGGCGAACCGGTGCGTTGGATGCAGGCGTGCGCCGCGAGCGGCTGGAGCTTGATCTGCCGGACGGCATGCGTGTGGAGCCCATCGAGGATTGCCAGACATTGCAGCGACTGTTGCTGGATGGCGAGATTGACGGGCTGCTGGCGCCAAAACCGCCGCAAAAGTTTCTCGATGGAGATCCGGCGCTGGTGCGGCTGTTCCCCGATTTCGAAAAAGCCGAGCAGGACTATTTCGGCAGAACCGGATTCTTTCCGATCATGCATCTGATCGGCGTGAAAAAAACCATTTGCGAAGAACATCCATGGCTGCCGCGCGCGCTTTACGATGGGCTGGTAGAGGCGCGTGACATCGCGCTCGGCCGTCTGCGCGAGGTCTGGCTGGGCAACGCGAACCGCCTGTCTCTGCCATGGCTTGGGGCCAGCATGGAACGCACACTGGGCTGTCTGGGCCCGGACTACTGGAGCTACGGGTTTCAGGCGAACCGCGCCGAACTGGACGCCGTCTGCCGCTATTCGGTCGAACAGTTCCTGGCGCCGCGCCGCGTCGACCCCCGCGACCTGTTCCATTCATCTGTATTGGATACCTGATATGATGATTGATGCGTTTCATGGCGGATTGGGATGGCCGATTGCGACGGCGCTCTTGGCCGTGAGTTTTATCAGCTCTCTTATCACCGCAGGTTTTGGCATCGGCGGGGGTGCCGTCATGCTTGCGGTTCTGGCGACACTGCTGCCGCCGGCGGCGATCATTCCGGTTCACGGGCTGGTTCAGTTGGGGTCGAATGTCGGCCGCACCGCCATCTTTCTGAAACACATTCATCTCGATATCGTGCTGCCGTTTTTCCTTGGCGCATTGGTCGGTATTTCTTTGGGGGGCGCATTC
>JBFFQS010000036.1:0-15891 GCA_041573315.1 Amylibacter sp.
AAGATCATCGACAAGGTCGCGAAAGCCACCGGCGGGGTCCTGCGCGGCTAGGCGAGTTTATCCCGGCGGAGGCAGGCTGGCCTGCACCGCCGGACGCTCCAGAAACCGGTCGAGATAGGCAGGCAGGTTGGTCAGGCCCGACCAGCCGACCAGATCGCCGGCCTTGTAGGACCCGACGATATTCCGCAGCCACGGCGCGGTGGCGATGTCAGCGATGGAATAGTCGTCCATCAACCAGTCGCGGCCTTCGAGCCTGCGCTCCAGAATGCCGAGCAGATGCACGGTTTCGCGGACGTATCGGTCCAGCACCGGCGTGCCGGCGTATTTTTCCTTTTCAAACTTGTTGAAGACCCCGACCTGCCCCACCATCGGGCCAAGGTTGCCCATCTGGAACATCAGCCATTGCAGCGTCTCGTAGCGCCGCGCCGGTGTCTGCGGCATCAGCTGTCCGGTCTTTTCAGCCAGATAGATCAGGATCGCGCCGCTCTCCCACAGCGGAAACGGTTCGCCGTCCGGCCCGTCAGGGTCGATGATCGCGGGAATGCGCTGGTTCGGGTTGAGCGACGTGAACTCCGGTGACTTCTGGTCATTGGCAGAAAAGTCGACCTTGTGAAATTCATAGGGCAGACCCGTCTCTTCCAGCATGATCGAGACCTTCAGCCCGTTTGGCGTGGACAGCGAATACAGTTGCAGCCGGTCCGGATGCCGTGGCGGCCATTTTCTCGTGACAGCGAAGTCTTCCAGCCGGCGCATTCGTGCATCCCTCGATAAACCGTCGAACCCTATCCGATTTCGGCGCAGGCACAAAGGCCGTTGCGTAAAATCCGAAATATTCAGCTTGATTCGTGCGGCCCGCCGTAGAAACTGTCTAAACAAATAAACCCTAACACACAGGGAGAGTGTCGCATGTTAAACGAATTCAAGAAATTTATTTCCAGAGGCAACGTCATGGACATGGCGGTCGGGATCATAATCGGTGCTGCCTTCACCGCGATTGTTCAGTCCATGGTGGGCGATCTGGTCAACCCGTTCATCAGCTTGTTTACAGGCGGCATCGATTTCTCGGGACTGTATGTCGTTCTGGGCAGCGGCGACTATGCCTCGCTGACAGAAGCGGAAGAGGCCGGAGCGGCGGTCTTCGCATATGGCCGCTTTATCATGGCCGTGGTCAACTTCCTGATCATCGCGGCGGTCGTCTTTATGCTGGTGAAGGGTGTAAACAGCCTGAAGAAGATGGAAGAAGCCCCCGCGCCAGCCCCCAAGGGGCCGAGCGAGGTGGAGCTGTTGCAGGAAATCCGGGACCTGCTGGCGAAGAAATAGGACTTCCGCGCCAACAGGATAGGTTTCGGGGCGTGCCTGACGGCGCGCCCTTATTTTTTCATCGCTGCGTCGGGGTCGACGACATCGATGCCCAGCGCCTTTCCGACCGCCTCGTAGGTCAGCATACCAGCGTGGACGTTCAGTCCATTTTTCAGGTGCGGATCGTCAGCGCAAGCCTGACGCCAGCCCTTGTCCGCCAACGCCAGCATGAACGGCATCGTGGCGTTGCCCAGCGCAATCGTCGAGGTCCGCGCAACCGCGCCCGGCATGTTGGCGACGCAATAGTGCATGATGCCGTCTACCTCGTAGATCGGGTCGTCGTGGGTGGTCGCGTGCGATGTCTCGAAGCAACCGCCCTGGTCGATGGCGACGTCTACCAGAACCGCACCCGGTTTCATGGTCGACAGTTGCGCGCGCGATACCAGTTTTGGCGCTGCCGCACCGGGAACAAGAACCGCGCCGATTACCATATCGGCCGTCGCGATCATCTCTGCCGTGTTGCCCTTGGAGGCGTAACGGGTCTGAAACACGCTGCTGAACGCGTCATCCAGATAGCGCATCCGGTGCAGCGACAGGTCCAGAACGGTGACCTGCGCGCCCATTCCGGCAGCGACCCGCGCGGCATGCGTGCCGACGACACCGCCGCCGAGCACGACGACCTCGGCCGGTCCGACGCCGGGAACGCCACCCATCAGGACGCCGCGGCCGCCGTTGGCTTTTTGCAGGGTCCAGCTGCCGACCTGAGGGGCCAGCTTGCCGGCGACCTCTGACATCGGCGCCAGCAGCGGCAGGCCGCCCGTGCGGTCGGTCACGGTTTCATAGGCGATGGCGGTGACGCCGCTGTCCAGCAGGTCCTTGGTTTGCTCGGGATCGGGTGCGAGGTGCAGATATGTGAACAGGATCTGGCCTTCACGCAGTTGCTTGCGTTCGACGGCCTGCGGTTCCTTTACCTTGACGACCATATCGGCGCGATCGAAGATTTCCTTGGCGGTTCCGACGATTTCGGCCCCGGTGGCAGTGTAGGCTTCGTCGGGGAAACCGGCGCCCAGGCCGGCGTTGGTTTCGATGATGACCTTGTGCCCCCGATGGATCGCTTCCAGAGCGGCAGCAGGTGTCAGGCCGACACGATATTCGCGTACTTTTATTTCTTTCGGGCAACCGATCAACATTGTGACTCTCCTCGGTGGTAGGTTTCAATTTATTCAGGATGTCATGATTCGATGAATGCCGGATTGCAAAGTCTTGCTTGAATAGAGTTCAAATTCGAATATTCTGCCGATGAAAATACAAATATTCGAAGAATATATCTTATGTTTGAGATTGACGACACAGATAGACGAATTCTCAGACGGCTGCAAAAGGCCGGCCGCCTGTCTAATGCCGAACTGGCCGACCAGATAAACCTGTCGGCGTCGGCTTGCCACCGCCGGGTGCAACGGCTGGAGAAAGAAGGCATCATAGACGGTTATGTCGCGCTGCTGAGCGCGCGCAAGGTCGACCGGCCGACCACAGTGTTCGTCGAGATTACCCTGTCCGGTCAGTCCGATGATATTCTTGATGCTTTCGAGAAAGAGGTCGCGCTGATACCCGATCTGCTCGAATGTCACCTGATGGCGGGAACGGCGGACTACCTGCTGAAAATCACAGCGCATGACACCGATGATTTCGCCCGTATCCACCGCCGCTATCTGTCGCGCCTGCCGGGCGTGGCGCAGATGCACACAAGCTTTGCCCTGCGCACAGTCTTCAAGACCACGGCGCTGCCCGTCTAGCCCAGCAGGAAAAGTCCGGCATAGAGTGTCACCAACCCGGCGACGACGGAGGCCAGTACGCTGCGCCGCCATATACCGATCAGCAGCGCTGCGGCCGCTGCCAGCAGGCGCGCGGGGTCTGGCTCGCCTCCGGTGGCGTCCGGCCAGAAGACGGCGGGTGCCGCGATGCCCGGCATGACGGCAACGGCGACGAATTTGAGGTGGCGTTCAAGCCAACGCGGCATTTTCTCTCCATCCAGAAGGCCGAGAAACGAAAACCGGATCAGATAGGTGCTAACCGCAAGCCCCAGAATGACGAACCAGACGGTCAGGGTGCTTGCCGTGATCATGACGCCCGCCTTTTCATCCAGCTTTCAGTCTGCGCGCCTGCGATCATCGCGAATATGGCGGCGATTATCAGGCCGAGCTTGAAGGGCACGAAGCTCAGCGCCAGCGTTCCGACAATCGACACGACCCCCGCGACGAAGAATGGAAAGTTGCGCATCGCGGGGGCGGACAGCGCGATGAAACAGATCGGCACAGCGAAATCGAGCGCGTATTCCGGCGGGATCGCCGCGCCGAAGACTGCGCCGAAATAGGTGGAGACCATCCACAGCGGCATCATGAAAGCAAAGGCGCCACAGAAATAGGCAGTCTTCTGCCCAAGAGCCATGCCTGGCTCTGCCGCGAACTTGTTCGTCGCCAGCGCGAATGTCTGGTCCACCAGGCAATAGGCAATCAAAGCCCGCATGCCCAACGGCGCACGACCGAAGTGCGGTACCAATGCTGCCGAATACATCACCATGCGCAGGTTGACGGTTGCGGCGGTCAGCACGACAATAAACAGCGGCGCGTGATCGGTCAGCAGGGCGACCGCCGTGAACTGCGATGCGCCTGCCACGACCAGACCGGAAAACGCCATAACCTGAAGCAGGCTCAGGCCCGCCTCTTTCCCGACGACGCCGAACAGCATCCCGAACGGAACAAGGATCAGCAGGAACGGCAAAGCATCGCGAAACCCGAGCCAGAAAGCCTGTTTGCTGGTGAAATTTTTATCCGACATAGCCGCAATCTCTGTATTGGAATTCAGGCGCCGAGGCCCTAGGCTGCATTGCCTACGCCAAAAAACCCGAGGTTGCAATTGTCCAGTCAGAAAGACATCGCGTCATTCATAATAGCGCCCGATCCGGACAACCCGCGCCTGACACGGGCCGTGACGGGTGTGGATCATCTGGGGCAGGAGACACAGACAAATGTGGTCGAGGAACGCCCGCTGACGATCTTTCTCAACGGGCAGGAGATCGTCACCGCCATGACCATCGGCGACTATCCCGAATATCTGGCGCTGGGATTTCTGCGCAATCAGGGCATGCTGAAACCGGAAGAAACGGTTCTGAAGGTGGATTTTGACGAAGAGTTGGAAACCGTGGTTGTCCGCACCGATGGCTCGACCACCTACGAGGAGAAGCTCAGGAAGAAAACCCGCACGTCGGGTTGCGCTGTGGGGACCGTGTTCGGCGACATGATGGAGGGACTGGAAGACCTTCAGTTGCCGGATGCAACTGTCCGGACCTCTGACCTTTATCAGCTCGCCAAAGTCATCAACACCACGCCCAGCCTTTATCTGACGGCGGGTGCGATCCACGGCACCGTGCTGTGTCAGAACGACCGTCCGCTGGTTTACATGGAAGATGTCGGTCGCCACAACGCGGTCGACAAGGTCGCGGGATGGATGCAGAGCACAGGCGCTGACGGTGCGGACAAGCTGCTTTATACGACCGGCCGGCTGACCTCGGAAATGGTGATCAAATGCGCCCTGATGGGCATTCCGGTGCTTGCATCGCGGTCGGGTTTCACCGCTTGGGGCGTCGAGATCGCCAAGCAGGTCGATCTGACCCTGATCGGACGGCTGCGCGGCCAGCGCTATGTCTGCCTGAGCGGCGCGCATCGTGTGGTCCGCGACGCGGTTCCAAGCGGCGAGGCCGAAAATCCGGATACCATCCGGAAAGGGGCGCGGCGTGACTAGACCCCTCGGTGTAATTCTGGCGGGCGGCCTGTCGCGGCGCATGGGCGGCGGCGACAAGTGCCTGTTGGCGCTGGAGGGCAAGCCGCTGCTGTCGCATGCGATCTCCCGCCTCTCGCCGCAGGTGGCGGGGTTGGTGCTCAATGCCAACGGCGATCCGGCGCGCTTCGCCGATTTTGGCCTGCCGGTGGTCACCGACAGCATCGAGGGTTTCGCCGGACCACTGGCCGGCGTTCTGGCCGGGCTGGATTATGCGGCGGCGCATGGGTTCGACCGGATCGTGACGGCGGCAGCCGACACGCCCTTCCTGCCCGCCGATCTGGTGGACCGCCTGCTGGACGCGGCAGCGCAAGCGGGCACGCCCATGGCCATGGCGGCAACCCCCGATCCCGAACGCGGCCTGTCGCGCCACCCGACTTTCGCGTTGTGGCCGGTTGCCCTGCGCGAGGACCTGCGGCAGGCGCTGACAGACGGTGTGCGCAAGGTGATTGCCTGGACCGACCGCCACGGTTGCACCTCGGTCACTTTCGGCATCGACCCGATCGACCCTTTCTTCAACGTGAACACGCCCGACGATCTGGCTCGCGCGAAACAGATGTTGAAGGAGTTGGCGACATGAAGATATTCGGCGTCACCGGCTGGAAGAATTCCGGCAAGACCGGTCTCGTGGAACGTCTGGTGGCGGAGCTGACCGTGCGCGGATATTCCGTTTCCACCGTCAAGCACGCACACCACAGTTTCGACGTCGATCACCCCGGACGCGACAGCTATCGCCACCGCTCCGCCGGAGCGCAGGAGGTCGTGCTGAGCTCCTTCAACCGCTGGACAATCATGCACGAACTGCGCGGCGAAAAGGAAGCCAGGCTGGACGATCTGCTGGCGAAAATGGCGCCGGTCGATATTGTCATCGTCGAAGGCTTCAAATCCGAACCCATCGACAAGATCGAGTGTTTCAGGGCCGAGGCCCGCCACCCTGTGATCTATCCGACGGACCCTCATATCCTTGCCATCGCCTCTGACACGCCGATGCCGGACGCCGACCGTCCGGTGTTCGATCTGTCCGATACAGATGCCATCGCCGATTTCGTCATGGAACGGAGCGGACTGTCCAAATGAAACCGCCGCCGTTGAAAAACAACTGTTTCGCGATGCCGCCCGGCGTGGACTGGACGCCGGTTGACGACGCGCTGGCGCGATTGCGCGAGGGTCTGTCGGCCGTGGTCGGCAGCGGTGATGTGCCGCTGGAGCAGGCGGGCGGGCGCGTTCTGGCGGGGGATGCGGTGGCGCGGCGTTCCAATCCGCCCTACGCCAATTCGGCGGTCGATGGCTTTGGCTTCCGGTTTGCCGACCTGCCGGACGCCGAGATTATCGACATGCCGCTGTGCGCCGGGCGTGCTGCGGCAGGCGCGCCGTTTCGGGGCGGGGTTCCTGCCGGACAGGCGATCCGTATTCTGACCGGAGCGCCGCTGCCCGAGGGCGTCGATACCGTCGTGCTGGAAGAGGACACGACTTTTAATGAGGCCAAGATCGCATTCCGGCGCGGATTAAAAAAGGGTGCGAATACCCGCAAAATCGGTGAAGATTTTTCGGACGGGGAGGCCATTCTGGGCACGGGCCGCAGACTGGCCGCGCCGGATCTGGCGCTGGCCGCGGCAGCCGGATTGACCACCTTGCATGTCCACGACCGGCTGCGTGTCGGGGTTCTGTCAACGGGTGAGGAAATCGTGCCGGTCGGAGCGCCTGTGGCCGGACACCAGATTTTCGACGCCAACCGTCCGATGCTGCTCGACATGATCCGGCAGTGGGGTTTTGAGCCGGTCGACCTGGGCCATGTCGGCGATGACCGCTCCCAACTGCGCGGAACGCTGGATGCCGCCGCGCCCCGCGTAGACGCTATTTTCACAAGCGGCGGCGCCTCGGCCGGTGACGAGGATCACGTCTCCGCCATCCTTGGGGCCGAGGGCAACATGCAGAACTGGCGCATCGCGGTCAAACCGGGTCGTCCTCTTGCGCTGGCGCTGTGGCAGGGCGTTCCGGTATTCGGCCTGCCGGGCAATCCGGTCGCCGCATTCGTCTGCACGCTCGTGTTCGGTTATCCGGCGCTGTGCGCCCTGTCGGGGCAGGACTGGCCGGCGCGGCGCGGATTTGACGTGCCTGCGGGATTTACCAAGTCCAAGAAGGCCGGACGGCGCGAGTTCCTGCGCGCGCGCATCAATGCGGCCGGTCATGCCGAGGCGTTCAAATCCGAAGGCTCTGGCCGGATATCGGGGCTCAGCTGGGCCACGGGTCTGGTCGAACTGCCTGATACCGAGGCGGAAATCGCGGTCGGCGATCCGGTCAGGTTCCTGCCTTACAGTGGTTTCGGCTTGTCGCCCTAGTCAAACGTGCCTGCCACACGCCCGAGCAGCATGAAGGCCCGCGCCGTCCGCGTGGTGGCCATGGCGTTCAGTTCGGTGTCATTCGCCGTCTGTTCGAAATTCCGCAGCACCGTATCGAACTCGCGCAGGAAATTGTGCACCTTGTCGCGGAACTCCGCGTCCGACTTCATCCGCGATTTGACCAGCGTCAGCGCGGCGCGGTCGCGGATACCGCCGAGCGCCGAGATCGTCAGCCCGCGCTCGCCATTGGCGAACCGCCGCCAGACCCGCGCCATGGGCAGGTCGGGATGCAGGTCGTCCATGTAAATTCCGTCTTGGGACATTACGGAAAGAAGGTCCTGTGCGACGCTTAGCAGTTTCGACAGGCGGCGCTCTTCCATGGCGCGGTGCAGGATGCGAAAGCCGTCGCGGTCGTCGACGGTCTTGGGGAAGTCCAGAGCTCGGATGAATTCGGCGATCGTGATCGGCATGCGCTCGGCCCGGTCGGGTCCGCTCAGCGGAAGGGCCGGTTGTGCGGTTGGGTCGGATGCAGGCTTGCCGCCATTGTCGCGCAGCGCCGCGTCCTTGCGAGGCTCTGATGGTTTTTCCTGGCGGTGTACGGTTTGCCTTGCCAGGGTCGAGACGCGCTGGTCGGTTTGCCGCGTCAGGGCGGCGATCTCGGCCAGTTGGCTTTTCAGGGCGTGATCGTTCGATGCGCTGGCCCCGGCAGCCGCCCCGGATACGGACCGGCCGATCTTGTCGAGTGCGGCGCGCAGGCTGGCTGTTTCCTGTCGCATGGCGCGAATGGTTTGTGCGACCAATACGGCAGCCCAGATCAGGGCGACGGGAAACAGGACGGCGAAGCCCAGGAGGAGCTTTTCGGAAATCGACATTCCGCCATCCGCGGGCGTTACCGGCAGAAGAAAGAACAAAATAACGATGGCGATGATCCACAGCACCGTCAGCCCGTAGCCGATCCACGCCGGAGCGATCTGCCGGCGGCTGGGGGAAGGCGGAAATTTACGCACGGAAGTTTCCTTCAGATTACACGCGGTACAATTAATTGGCTCTTGGCGGCGCAGACCCGTCGCGGGCGCGCCCTAAATGTATTCAATGCTGACGATCTCGTAATATTTGGTGCCGCCCGGCGTAACGACCTCGACACTGTCACCCTCTTCCTTACCGATCAGGGCGCGGGCAATCGGCGATTTGATGTTCAGCAGGTTCTTTTCGATATTGGCTTCGCTCTCGCCGACGATCTGGAAGGATTTCTCCTCCTCGGTATCTTCATCGATCAGCTTGACGGTGGCGCCGAATTTGACCGGCCCCGACAGTTTGCTGACATTAATAACCTCGGCGCGCCCGATGATGCCTTCAAGCTCCTTGATCCGGCGCTCGATATGGCTCTGCTGTTCGCGGGCTGCGTGGTATTCGGCGTTTTCAGAAAGGTCGCCATGTTCGCGCGCTTCTGCGATCGCCTTGATCACGGCAGGGCGGTCTACGGACTTGAGCCGCTTCAGCTCTTCGTCGGCGGCCTTGAATCCGTTTGGCGTTATCGGCAGTTTTTCCATTACACAGCGACCTTTGATCAACGATTGAGCGAGAACCATAAAAAGCCTGCGTATATTCTGCAATAGCGGATTGGACCCATCGCGGGGCAATTCCGGGCCAGCGCGGCCGCAACGGCGGTAAACTTCGGCAACCGGCCCGGACGATTGGCTGGCACTGAGTATTTCTTGCCGGAACTATGTCGCATTTTAGCGTTCTATGGTCCCAAGCAGAGGTTGTGGCGCGGCTGTGACCTCTGCTATTCAACGGTCTGGAACCGGGCGCGTGTCCCGATCTGAGAGATGGAGCAGACATGACTGACATTGAACGCGAGTCGATGGAATATGACGTGGTGATCGTGGGCGCGGGTCCTGCCGGGCTGTCTGCGGCGATCCGGCTGAAGCAACTGGATGCGGACCTGAACGTCGTCGTTCTGGAAAAGGGCTCCGAGGTCGGGGCGCATATCCTGTCAGGCGCGGTTCTGGACCCGTGTGGCCTGAACGCGCTGATACCCGACTGGAAGGAAAAGGGCGCGCCGATCAACGTCGCGGTGAAGGAAGACAACTTCCTGATGCTGAGCGAAAAAGGCGGCTTCAAGATCCCGAACTGGCCGATGCCGCCCTTGATGAACAACCACGGCAATTACATCGTGTCGATGGCGAATGTCTGCCGCTGGATGGCGGAGCATGCCGAGGAACTGGGCGTCGAGATTTTCCCCGGCATGGCCTGTTCCGAACTGGTCTACGGCGACAATGGCGAGGTCAAGGGCGTGGTCGCGGGCGAGTTCGGAAAGCAGAAAGACGGCACGCCGGGGCCGTCTTATGAACCGGGGATGGAGCTGCACGGCAAATACGTCTTCCTGTCCGAGGGCGTGCGCGGATCTCTGTCGAAACAGGTCATCGCGAAATACGACCTCGGCAAGGGCCATGACGTTCAGAAATACGGGCTCGGCATGAAGGAAATATGGGAAATCGACCCGTCGAAACATTCCGAGGGCCGGGTGACACACACCATGGGCTGGCCGCTCGGCGGCAACGCGGGTGGCGGGTCTTTCATCTATCACATCGACAACAACCAGATTTACATCGGCTTTGTCGTCCACCTGAACTACAAGAATCCTTACCTCTATCCTTACATGGAATTCCAGCGCTTTAAGAACCACCCCAAGGTGGCCGAACTGCTGGAGGGCGGCAAGCGCGTTGCCTATGGTGCGCGCGCGATCTCGGAGGGTGGCTGGCAGTCGATCCCAAAGGTGGCTTTTCCCGGCGGCGCGCTGCTGGGCTGTTCGGCGGGGCTGGTCAACGTGCCGCGGATCAAGGGCAACCATAACGCCATGCTGTCGGGCAAGGCCGCGGCCGAGGCCGCGCATGCCGCGATCAAGGCAGGCCGGTCCGGCGACGAGCTGACGGAATACGAAGCCGACCTGCGTTCCGGTCCGATCGCAACCGATCTGAAGCGCGTGCGCAACGTCAAGCCGCTGTGGTCAAAGTTCGGCCTCTGGGCCTCTCTCGCGCTTGGCGGCTTCGATATGTGGGTCGCCAACCTGACCGGCTGGAACCCTCTGGGCACGCTGAAACACGGCAAGACCGACGCCGAGTCCACCGAACCGGCGGCGCAGCATGCACAGATCGACTACCCCAAGCCTGACGGCAAGATCAGCTTCGACCGGCTGACGAATGTCAGCTTCTCGGCCACCAACCATGCCGAGGACGAGCCCTGCCATCTGGTTCTGGCCGATCCCGAGATTCCGGTCGGCGTCAACCTGCCAAAATTCGCCGAACCGGCGCAGCGGTATTGTCCGGCGGGCGTTTATGAAGTTCTGCGGGACGAGGACGGTTCCAATCCGCGCTTCCAGATCAACGCGCAGAACTGCGTGCACTGCAAAACCTGCGATATCAAGGATCCGAGCCAGAACATTACCTGGGTGACGCCGCAAGGTGGCGAAGGGCCGAATTATCCGAATATGTGATCCTGAAGGGCCGCCATTGCATGCGGCCCACCTGATTGTGTTGGGATTGGCCGGAGCGAGCATTGTCAAATCCCCGAGGGAAGGCTACTTCTAGCGTGACCGGAGAGAATTGAGGATGCTGTGGCGAAAAAATATGTAAAATCACTGGGCATTGCGGTCCTGGCCTCGGTCATGGCGCTGTCGCCGGTCGGGGGGCATGCAGAGGTCGCCGCAGGCGACTATCTGGCGGCAAATCTGGCCAATCAGGAGAATGATTACGAAGCGGCTGCGCGGTTTTATGCCCGCGCCCTCGAACGCGATCCGAACAACCCCTACCTGCTGCAGAACGCGCTTTTGGCGCAGGTTGCCAAGGGCGACATGGATGCGTCGGTGATACTTGCCAAAACCATGAAGGATGTCGGCATAGAAAGCCAGCTCACCGATCTTGTCCTGCTGGCCGAATTGATCAATTCAGAAGATTTCAGCGGGGCTTCGGACCTGCTGAACGATGGCGAGGAGCGTTTCAGCCCGCTGTTGCAGGGTCTGGTAAACGGCTGGGTTCTGCTGGGCGAGGGCCAGATGGCGGCGGCCTCGGATTATTTCGACTCCATGAAATCGCCCGAAGCGATGCGTCTGTTCGGCCAGTATCACAAGGCGCTGGCGCTTGCCGTCGTCGGTGACTTCGAGGCTGCGGACGAAATCCTGCAGGGCAGCGGCGGGCAGCGTTTACACCTGAACCGCGGCAGCATCACAGCGCATGCGGAAATCCTGACGCAGATCGGGCGCAAGGACGAAGCGCTGGAAATTCTGGATCGGGCGATCAGCGCCTCCGGCAACAAGCAGCTGATGGATCTGCGTGCCCGCATCGCCACGGACGGCGAAGTGCCTTATGATTTCGTAACAAATGTGAACGAGGGCGCGGCCGAAGTGTTCTTTACGCTGGCCAGCGCCCTGTCGGGCGAGGAGAACGACCGTTTCGCACTGATCTATTCCCGCATCGCGACTTACCTGCGGCCCGACTATAGCGACGCGATTATCCTGACTGCGGAACTGCTGCGCCAGCAGGGGCAATTTGTTCTGGCAAACATAGCATATTCGCAGGTCGCAGAGGATGATCCGGCCTTTTTAGACGCAGAGATCGGCCGTGCCGAGGCCCTTCTGGATGCCGACAAGCCGGATGCCGCGATCGAGGTGTTGCGCGGGCTTGCACGCAGCAAGGGCGATGTTCAGGCCGTGCACACTGCGCTGGGCGATGCGCTGCGCGGGCAGGAGCAATACGCCGAGGCGGCTGAGTCCTATGACCGCGCCATCGCGCTGATCGACGCCGACGCGCCGGCTTACTGGTTTCTGTATTATTCGCGAGGCGTGACCTACGAGCGGATCGGCGAGTGGGACAAGGCCGAGGCGGATTTCCGCAAGTCGCTTGCCCTGTCGCCTGACCAGCCTCTGGTTCTGAACTATCTGGGATATTCGCTGGTCGAGAAGAACGAGAAGCTCGAAGAAGCGCAGGAGATGATCGAAAAAGCGGTCGCCGCGCGTCCCGACGACGGTTTCATAACCGACAGTCTGGGCTGGCTTCTGTACCGCGTCGGCAAGTACCAGGAGGCGGTTGAACCGATGGAGCGCGCCGTGGAACTGGTGGCCGACGATCCGATCATCAACGACCACCTCGGCGACGTGTACTGGGCTGTCGGCCGTAAACGCGAGGCGCGGTTCCAGTGGCGCCGCGCCCTGTCCTTCGGGCCCGACGAAAAAGACGCGAACCGCATCCGGCGCAAGCTGGACGTTGGTCTGGACGTCGTCCTGCAGGAAGAGGCCGAGGCGGCTGCCGGCACAGGCGATGCGCAATAGCGAACTGGCGCGCGCCAAGATCAACCTCGCCCTGCACGTGACGGGCCGGCGCGAGGACGGGTATCACCTGCTGGACAGTATAGTTGCCTTCGCCGGTTGCGGCGACCGGATCACGGTCAGCCGCGCCGCTGAAACCAGCCTGAACATATGTGGTCCCTTCGCGCAGGCGCTCGCAGATACCGGCGACAATATCGTGCTGCGGGCGCTGTCGCTGTTCGACCCCGATATCCGGGTACGGATCGATCTGGAAAAGAACCTTCCGGTGGCCTCCGGCATCGGCGGCGGTTCGGCAGACGCGGCGGCGGTCCTGCGGGCCGTTTCGCGGCTCTGCGCTGTGCCTCTGCCCGCAGTTGATCAGGTGCTGCGGTTGGGCGCCGACGTGCCGGTCTGTCTGGTGCAGAAACCTGTGCGCATGCAGGGTATCGGCGAGCTGCTGACCCCGCTCGATCTGCCGCAACTGCACGCGGTTCTGGTCAATCCGGGCGTCGGGGTCGCGACCGGACCCGTTTTCGGGGCGTTGGAGAGCTGGACGAACCCGGCCATCGAGATGGGAGGCGCGGACCTGACAGACGCCCCTGGGGCAATTGAATGGCTGGCGTCGCTGCGCAACGACCTTCAGCCGAGCGCGGTCGAGCAGGCCCCTGTTATCAGGGATGTGCTTGCCGCCCTGCGGTCGGACGGCGCAGATCTGTCGCGGATGTCCGGCTCGGGCGCGACTTGTTTCGGTTTGTTCGCCGAAGCGGACGCCGCCACGAGTGCCGCCGATAGTCTAAGGGAAAGTCACCCCGACTGGTGGGTGTGTCCGACCGAACTTCAGGCCGCGCGCGACATCATGTAGTCCAGCAGGTCGCCGAGCACGCTGCGCATTTCGCTGTCCGGCAGAACCTCCAGCGCATCGCGGGCCTTTCCGGCCCAGAGCTGTGCCTCGGCGCGTGTCGCTGCGATGGTATCGTATTTTGCCAGCAACCCCAGCGCCTGTTCCAGATCGCCGTCGCCGATCTTGCGCTTTTCCATCGTGCGCGACCAGAAAGCGCGTTCGTCCGCATCTGCCCGCGCCACCGCCTTGATCACCGGCATGGTCAGCTTGCCTTCGCGGAAATCGTCGCCGACGTTCTTGCCCATGGCCTCGGCCGCGCCATCGTAGTCCAACAGGTCGTCGACGATCTGGAAACAAACGCCCAGAGCATCGCCGTAATCCCGCAGCGCATCGACATGAGCCTGCGGCGCACCCGCGATAACGCCGCCGACCTCGGTGGCCGCCGCGAACAGGGCGGCAGTTTTCCCGCGCACGATCTGCAGATAGATTTCTTCGTCGGTCGCCAGATTGTTGGCCGCCGTCAGTTGCAGCACTTCGCCCTCGGCAATCGTCGCCGAGGCGTTGGCCAGAATGTCCAGAACACGCAGCGAGCCGGTTTCCACCATCAGCTGGAAGGCCCGCGAAAAAAGGTAATCGCCGACCAGAACCGAGGATTGGTTGTCCCAGAGCAGGTTTGCCGTTGGCCGCCCGCGGCGCTGGCTGCTTTCGTCCACCACGTCGTCATGCAGCAGGGTGGCGGTATGGATGAACTCGACCGTGGCGGCCAGATGGACGTGGTAGGGGCCGTCATAGCCACAAAGATTGGCAGCGGCCAGCGTCAGCAGCGGGCGCAGGCGCTTGCCTCCGGCCTCGACCAGATGCGCGGTCACCTCGGGAATGCGCGGCGCGTGTTTCGAGGCCATGCGCGCACGGATCAGCGTGTTAACGCCAGCCATGTCGTCCGCCAACATCTGCATCAGCCTGTCTTGTGGTTTCATGTCAGACACGAGTCCCTCTTAAATTCTTCGTTATCCTGCTCGACAACATCCCTGCTTTACAGCTAACTGGTAGCTCATGAAAGAACTGTTGCGCACCACGGACCCGACGCTTGTCGCTTTTGCGACCGCTTTGCTACGGGCAGAGGATATAACCTGCTTCGATCTGGACGTCCACATGAGCGTTCTGGAAGGATCGATCGGGATCATGCCGCGCCGCCTGATGGTGGCCGACGACCACCTGTTCCGCGCCCGCGCAATCCTGCGCGACAACGATGTGCCCCTGCCGGAGCGGGAATGAGGCGCTGCTTATGGATGTAACGCAGGACGCATTTCTCGACGGCAAGATAAGCGTTCTGCAACCGATAACCGGTTATCGCGCCGCGACCGATCCGGTGTTTCTGGCCAGCGCGGTTCCGGCGAAATCCGGTCAGAGCGTTCTGGATGTCGGATGCGGTGTCGGTGTGGCGGGTCTGTGCCTGGCGCGCCGTGTTGCGAGTATCCGTGTCACCGGGCTGGAATTACAGCAGGACTACGCGGCTCTGGCCGAACGGAACGCCGCCGCGAATGCGCTGTCGTTAGAGGTGATCAGCGGCGATCTGCGCGATTTGCCGCCGGCGCTGCGCGAGGCGCAGTTCGACCATGTCATGACAAATCCGCCGTTCTATCCCGAAGGTCAGGCCACCCGGCCCGACAGCGCAGCCAAGACCATCGCGCATGTCGAGGGCATGGACATTGCGGACTGGATCGCGCTCTGCCTGAAACGGCTGCGGCCCAGGGGCAGCTTCACCATCATCCAGACCGCCGACCGGTTGCAGGATATACTCTGTGCGCTGACCGGAAATATCGGCGCGATCCGGGTCCAGCCGCTGGCGCCGCGTGCCGGCCGGCCGGCGAAACGGGTGATCGTGCAGGCACGCAAGAACAGCCGCGCGGTGCTGCAACTGCTGGCGCCCTTCCATGTCCACAGCGGCGCGGCGCACCGTCAGGACGGTGACGACTATTCCGATGCTGCCCGCGATATTCTGAGGGCCGGGCAGGCGTTTCCACTGTAACCGCCTTGTTGCGGTAACTGCCTTTTGAATTTCGGAAGCTGAAAAATGCCGATCCTGCGCCGCGAAAACATTCTGTTCGTGACACGACTCAGATTCTGTGGTCGACTAAAAATATATTAGCAATAAGGAGGTGCCACATGAGCGTGAGTTCCCACGTAGAAGAACTCAAAAAGAAACATGCCATTCTCTCAGAAAAGGTAGAACAATTTCAGCGACGCCCGGGTACGGATGATCTGGCAATCGCGGA
>JBFFQS010000037.1:0-15608 GCA_041573315.1 Amylibacter sp.
GGACCTGTTGATCGCAATCGGCCTGCGGCGCCGGCCGCCGATCCTCGGCCAGACAATGGAGCTCATGCAGAAACAAGCGGTTCCGATCGCCTATATCACCGACCGCCGCGCGGTTTCGACCACGAAATACGCGACCTGGACGATGCCGTGTCAGGTTCGGGGAACGTCGCTTTTCGACTCCTGCGTCGGCGTCGTGAGCCTGCTGAATTTTATCTGCACGCGAGCAACGGAATTCGCCGGGCTCGAAGGACGTAACCGCATGCGGCGGACCGAGGAAATGCTGGATCTGCTGGGCGAGCTCGATCCCGGAAATTGAAGCGGAAGGTCCACGACCGAACGAAGGGACACGCCATGAAAATAGACAAGATCGACGTATTCCATGTAGCGATGCCTCTGAAGGAACCTTGGAAGACCGCATTCAGCGAAGAGTGGACGATCGACAGTATCCTCGTGCGCATCCGCAGCGGCGACACTGAAGGCTGGGGCGAGGCCGCGCCCTATGCCGTTCCGCAGTTCTCGCCCGAATGGGCCGCAGGATGCTTTCAGCTGATACGCGACGTTTTCGTGCCGCTTCTGGTCGGTCATGATATCCCCTCGGGCGACGCCCTGCAGGATCGGCTCGGATCCTTCAAAGGCAACTTCTTCGCGAAGGCCGCGATCGATAACGCGTGGTGGGATCTTGCCGCGAAACAACAGGGCGTTCCGCTCTGGAAAATGATCGGCGGCCAGGAACCGACGATCTACGTCGGCGCGGATATTCCCGTGCAAGACGACCGCGAGTCGCTTCTGCGTGCAGTCGCGGCTTCTGTCGATGGCGGCTTCAGCCGGACGAAGCTCAAGTTTCGCCGCGACAGCGGGGTGGAGATGGTGGCAACCGTGCGCGAGGCCTTTCCCGATCTGGTCATGCACATCGACTGCAATAGCGGCTTCACATTGAACGATCTGCCGTTGTTCAGGGAGCTGGACAAGCTGGGACTGGCCATGATCGAACAGCCTTTGGCCAGTGACGATCTGGTGGATCATTCAAAATTGCAGGCCCATCTGGAAACACCGCTTTGCCTCGACGAAAGCATCACCTCGGCCGACCGCGCCAGAAAGGCAATCGAGATCGACGCGTCGCGCTGGATCAACATCAAGCACGGCCGCGTCGGCGGTCTTACCAATGCGCTCAAGGTCCACAAGGTTTGCAGGGAGCGCAAAATCCCATGCTGGATCGGTGGCATGCTGGAGTCATTCGTGGGTCAGGGGCCGTCCATCGCCCTTTCGACACTTCCGGGGATCAGCTATGCCGCCGACATCTTTCCCGAAGGAAGGCTGTATCAGCGCGACCTCGCCGAACCTGCAGTTCGGCTGAGCGGACCGGGGCAGGTCCAGGCCCCCGACCGCCCCGGTCACGGCTTTCGACCGGACCCGCAGCAATTGCAGAGTTGTCTGGTTGCCGCCGGTTAGGCGACGCGCGAAATGTCTTCACACTGCCGAAGGTCGCAGAGGCGGGCGGCTCTGGCTCAGCCCGGCTCCACCGCGGGATGAAGGGGAATTTTTCCGGCGCCACAGAGGCTGAGCAGCAGCATCAGCGTGGCGGTCGCGAGGCACAGCGCCAACCCACCCAACTGGTAACTTGCACCGGACAAAACCGTACCGATCAGGCGTCCGCTGGCATTGGCCATATAGTAGAAACCGACATCGAGCGTCACCCTCTCGTCGCGGGTAAAGGCCAGAACAAGGTAGGAATGCAGCGAAGAGTTGACGGCGAAAAGCGCGCCGAAAACCAACAGACCAACGATTAATGACAGCGTCAGCCACGGCGTTGGATGTCCCGCGAGCCAGGTTAATCCGGTCAGAACCGCCGGCACGACTGCCAGCATCGCGACCCAGCGCCTGGCTTCCCTGATGATCTCGTTTTCCGGTCGGCCCGCGGCCCTCAGCAGGCGCGGGGCATAAGCCTGGACGGCCCCGTAGAAGATGATCCAGACCGCCATGAAACTGCCAACAAGGAAAAAGGAAGTGCGGTCGCCCGCCGCCGTACCGTCGGAAAACACCGAGTGGAAGTAGATCGGAATACCGACGACGAACCACACGTCGCGGGCGCCGAACAGAAAGACCCGCGCGAAGCTCAGCCAGTTGATCTGCGGGTTGCGGGAAATGACTTCGCGGAACTTCGCGCCCTTCCGTCCGCGCGGCAGGCCCTCGGGCATTTTCACGGCTGTGATGATCGCCACGACGGCCAGCGCACCGGCCATGCCCAGTACGGCAGGCACGAATCCGACCAGCCCGAGCAGAGCGGCCCCAAGCAGAAACCCCAGACCCTTTACGGCATTCTTGGAGCCGGTCAGCACGGCGACCCAGCGGAAGAGCCCGCCGTCCGCTTTTGGAGCCAGCAGTTTCACTGCGGATTTCGAACTCATCTTGGCAAGATCCTTCGCCACGCCGGACGCGCCCTGCACGGCCATCACATATGCCACCGAAACCGGCAGCGCCCAGCCCGGATCGAGATTTGCCAGTGCGCCCAGCGCCGCGATCTGGATACCCAGGCCCGCGAACAGCGTCGAAGTCAGCCCGAAGCGGGCCGCGATCCAGCCTGCACTCAGGTTGGTGACAATGCCCGCGATCTCGTAGAACAGGAACAGGTAGGCCAGTTGAACCGGCGAATACCCCAAGGTGTGAAAGTGCAGCAGCACCAGCATCCGCAACGCGCCGTCGGTCAGCATGAACGCCCAATAGGCGGCGGTCACGGCCAGATAGGCACCGAACCCCGGATGACGGCTCACAGCGATCCGCCGACCATCAGCGCAACGTCGACAAGCCGGTGCGCATAACCCCATTCGTTGTCGTACCAGGCAAAGACCTTCACCTGCGTGCCGTTGACCACCATCGTGGAGGGCGCGTCGATGATCGAGGACCGGGGGTCGTTGGTGTAGTCGGCGGACACCAGCGGCCGGGTCTCATAGCCGAGGATGCCGGACAGCGGGCCATCCGCCGCCGCCTTGAACAGCGCATTCACCTCTTCGACCGTGGTGGCCCGTTCGACCTCGAAAACACAGTCGGTCAGCGAGGCATTCAGCAGCGGCACGCGCACGGCATGGCCGTTCAGCTTTCCCTTGAGTTCGGGATAGATCAGCGTGATCGCGGTGGCCGATCCGGTGGTCGTCGGGATCAGCGAATTCAGCGCGGATCGCGCGCGGCGCAAATCTTTGGCCGGGCGGTCCACGATGGTCTGCGTATTGGTCACGTCGTGGATCGTTGTCATCGATCCGTGGCGAATGCCAATGCCATCGTGCAGGACCTTGACCACCGGAGCCAGACAGTTGGTCGTGCAGCTGGCGGCGGTGACGATCCGGTGCTGCGCGGCGTCATATATCCCGTCATTGACGCCCATCACTATATTCGCGGCGTTACCGTCCTTGACAGGAGCCGAAACCACGACCTTTTTCACTCCGGCTTCGAAATAGGGCGCCAGTTTCGCCTCCGTCCTGAAAGCACCGGTACACTCGATCACAACATCCACGCCCTCCATCGGTAAGGCGCTGATGTCGCGCGTCGCGGTTACGGGGATTTCCGTTCCGTCAATTGTAATGCTGTCCGGACCGTACGAAAACGTGGCCGGCCAGCGGCCGTGTACGGTATCGAACTCCAGCAGATGCGCATGCATCTCAGGCGTTCCGGCAGCGTCATTCACGAAGGCGATGGCCGCGCCGCGCTCCAGCAGCGGCCTCAGTGCCAGCTTGCCCATACGTCCAAGCCCGTTGATCGCGTATACGGTCATGTCATTTCCCTGCTTCTCGAGATTTCATCTATCCGGCTCTGCAATGACAGCCGGTCGAGCGCCTCTATCGGCAACGCCGCGAACGCCGCGATCCGATTTCGCAACAGGCCATAGGCCCGCTGATAAGACCGCCCTTTCGCGGCGTCCGATCCCTGCTCCCTGACCGGGTCCGGCACGCCCCAATGCGCCGTTATGGGTTGCCCCTGCCGGACTTGGCAACCGTCGTTCGCGGCCTGATCGCAGACGGTAAACACGAAGTCCATCAGCGGCGCGTCCCCCCGCTGGAATTCGGAAATGTGCTTGGCCCGCAGGTCCGAGACGTCAGTCCCCCTGTCCCTCAGCATCCTGATCGCGAAAGGATTCGGTTCCGAGGCGGGGTCCGTTCCGGCGGAATAGACGTCAAAGCGATCCCCGGCGGTTTCGCGCAGGATCGCCTCGGCAAAGATCGAGCGCGCGGAATTGCCGGTACAGACAAACAGCGCGTTCCGCTTTCTGTCGGTTACTCGGTCCTGCGGTCCCTGTTGCGCCGGTGGCGGGCACAGATCGGGCCGGCCACGGCAGCAGTCCTGAAACAGGTAGGAAACCAGTTCCCGGGCGCCGGTCATGTCGGGCCGGTAGCGCAGTGACGTGCCGCGCCGTTCCTGCCGGATCAGGCCGGCCGCCATGAGCGTCGAAAGGTATACGGACAGCGTACTCGCCTTCAGCGACAGCGCGCAGGCGATCTCTCCGGCCGGAACCGCATCGGGATAGCGGCGCACCAATAGGCGAAACACCTCCATTCGCTGGGGATGTCCAAGCGCCGTAAGGCGGGAGAGGCTCTCTTTTTCCATAATTCATGAATTTATGAAATAACTGGAGTCGTCAAGAGTTAACCCCTGCCCGGGTATCAATTATTTGGCCTGATGCAGGCGTCAATTATACGCCGGAGGGAACCGGGCGACCGCCAGAGTGCGACTGTACCCGTAGCAGAAACCGGACAGCACAGGCGGCCTTGTCCGGCCTTGGCTCCAACATTTCCATGGTGCTCTGAACCCCGCGCGTATTGATATGGGAGCCTTCGGTCAGGTACCTGCCGTCCCGGCGAGCACCGCGACCTCGGGCCATCCGTCGTGCAGCATGTCGACGGCGAGATAGATCAGAAACAACCGGCCCAGCCATCTGAGCCAGGTGTATTTCGACATGACCTTCATGATCATCGTCGCAAAGAAAATCAGCAGGCCGGCGGCCAGCGCCATACCCATGAAAATCGCCCTTTTACGCAATTCAGGCGACACTGCCGCCGCGGCCATACCGCCCAATCCGGGGTTGCCCCCGATCATCGGGGCGCTTGGGGCGTTTTTCCGAACGGCTTGTCCGCTCCTTAGCCGAAGGATTCCAACAGAAGTTTCACGCTCAGAACCGTCAGAATGACCAGCAAGACCTGGTTGAAGCGCTCGCGAGATATGCGCTGCGCCAGCAGCGACCCCAACGGCATGCCGGCAATGAGCGGCAACAGCGCCGCACAGCTGAGCAGGATATTGGTTTGATCCAGATAGCCATAGCTCATCAGCATCGGAATCTGGACTAGCCCCATCGAGACGAAAAGCATCGAAATTGTCGAGATGAATTGCCCGCGCTCCAGATGCATCGATGTCAGGAAGGTGATCGAAACGGGAGAAGACAGTCCGGCTGCGGCTTGCAGGATGCCCGCCGCCACGCCAAGCGGGAAGGACAGATAGGTCGCCGCACGGAAGCCCAGTTTCCAGGCCGGATTCACAAGGCGGAACCCGACATACCCCAGTATGATAAAGCCCAGCGCACTTTTCAGCGTATCGGGCGACATGTGCGCCAGCATGAAGGTGCCAAGCCCTGCGCCAACAGCGCCCGCCACCGCAAAACTGATGACGAACCCCAGCGGCAGGTGATGTTTGCGAAAGGCCCAGCTTTGCCAGATATTGGGCAGGACATTGGGGATCGTGAAAATCGCGATTGCGAACGGCAGGTCGAACATCAGCGCCAGCAGCGGCACCGCCAGCAGCGGGGCGCCGACACCGGTCGCGCCCTTCAGAATTCCGCCGAGTACGAACGCGACGCCTATAATTATGACAGCTTCCATATCTATCCCGCCGCTTGGGCGCTTGTATGGCAACCGTCGCGGCAGGCCGGTTCATCGCCGGCGTCAATGACCGCCTCGTCACTAATTCCCGATTTTGAAATCATGCGCCCGGGACCGCCCCGGCCTCCAGATAGACATGTTTGGTTTCAAGGAAGTCATTCAGCCCTTCGACACCGTTCAGGCGCCCCAGACCCGAGTGACCGTAACCGCCCGTTTCGGCCTCAGCCAGCAACCTCAGATGCGAATTCAGCCAGACCGTTCCCGACCGGATCGCACGGCTGACCCGCATGGCGCGGTTCAGGTCGCGGGTAAACACGCTGGCGGCCAAACCGTAGACGGTGGCGTTGGCCATAAGCACTGCCTGCGCCTCGTCCTCGAAAGTCTCGACCGAGGAGATCGGGCCCAACATTTCATCCTGAACCAGATCCGATTCCAGGTTACCGATACGGAACAGGCTCGGCGTCAGGAACGCACCCTGGCCGAACGGCTCGCCCTGAAGCAGCATTTCGCCTTCGTCGCTGGCCTGCGCGATCACGCGCATCAGGCGGCGTTGGCTTTCAACGTCGATCAGAGAACCCATCTGGCTTTCCGGATGGGCGCCGGGGCCGGTGCGCACGGATTTGTAAGCAGCGACCATACGCTGCTCAAACGCTTCTCGGATCGAGGCGTGGACGATGAAACGCGACGCCGCAGCGCAAATCTGTCCGGCCAAGACCAACGAGCCGTGTGTCAGTTCACGCACCGTCAGGTCGAGATCCGCGTCGGGGAATATCACCGCGGGCGCTTTGCCGCCCAGCTCCAGATTGACCCGCTTAAGCGTCGGGGCCGCCGCCGCCATGATCAGCTTTCCGGTGTGGCTGGAGCCGGTGAAGCTAACGACATCCACCTCGGGCGAAGCGACCAGCGCCTGACCGACCTCGGTTCCGTTCTCGTTCACCGAATTAACCACGCCCGCCGGCAGGCTGGGGCAATCGGCAAGGCATTCCATCACGCGCGCGTGGATCAGAGGCGTCTGATCCGCCGGCTTGATCAGGCAGGTGCAACCCGCCGCCAGAGCGGGCGCAAGCGAGCGGACCATCAACGAGACGGGCGCATTCCACGGCACGATGATCGCGGCCACGCCCGCAGGTTCGCGGTGCAACAGAGAAAAGTTGCCGGGCATTGTTTCCTGCATGCGGCCCTGAATGGCGCGGGCCAGACCGGCATAGTAACGAACAGCAGAGATCGAGCCGGCCATTTCGCCCGCCGCCTCGGCCCGCAGCTTTCCATTCTCGGCCACGATCAGGTCTGTGATCTCTTCCTTCGCGGCCTCCATCCGGTCCGCGAATTCACAGAGCGCCTGCGCCCGATGGCGCGGCGAACCCGTCCAGCCGGTTTCGGAAAAGGCTCGTCGCGCAACCTGCGCCGCCTCGTCTGCCAGCGCCTTTGATCCGGGGTGGAATTGTCCCAGAACCGAACCGTCCGCAGGGTTGAAACTGTCTCGCAAGGCCGCGTCGCCGCCGCGCCACTCTCCATCGATATAATGTCTTGCAAGCTTCATGATCGTTTACCTCACCACTGGCGCCCCGGCGCGGCCAAATCACCATCTTCCACGATCTTTTGACGCAGCGCGCCGGAAAGATCAATTTGTTCGCTGCGCCGGATCCCATTTTCAGTATACATGCACCACCCCTTCCGGTCGAACGGGGCCGCGTGTCCGCGCCGTAACGTAAGATACCTTTAAGTAAAATTTTTTGCATTTTCAGCCGGACGTGAACCGTGGCGCCGCAGGCCGAAATTCGTTGTTCCAAGATCGCAAACTTGGCTGTAAACAGGCAACATGACAAATACCGTATACAAGGGCGACCTGCCCGACGATCTGGATCTTGGCCCGATTGTGGCCATCGATACCGAAACCATGGGCCTTAATCCGCACCGGGACCGACTGTGCGTCGTACAGCTGTCTGGCGGCGACGGGCACGCGCATGTCGTACAGATCGCGCAGGATCAGACCGAGGCTCCGAACCTCGTGAAACTGCTGACCGACCCGGACCGGATCAAGCTGTTCCATTTCGGGCGCTTCGATATCGCTGTGCTGCAACACAGGTTCGGCGTGGTGACCAAACCGGTCTATTGCACCAAGATCGCGTCCAAGCTGGTGCGCACATACACCGACCGGCACGGGCTTAAAAACCTGACGCAGGAACTGCTGGGCAAGGATCTGTCGAAACAGCAGCAGAGCTCTGACTGGGGCGCGGATGACCTGACCAAGGCGCAGATCGAATATGCCGCCTCTGACGTTCTGTACCTGCACCAGATCAAGGCGGCGCTGGACGTCATGCTGGAGAGAGAGGGCCGGACGGAAATCGCACAGGCCTGTTTCGATTTCCTGCCGACGCGATGCGCGCTGGATCTGGCCGGCTGGCCCGAAATCGATATTTTTACGCATTAGCCAAAGGCCGTTTCCCAGGCTTACATTCTGCCCGGACACACCCTAAGTTCTGAGGTGTTCCATAACGGCACTGTCGAAAAGCGAAGTTAGGATGCAAAGAACGCGTGACCGGTATTCCAGACGGGTGGCGATCGCCAAGATCGCGCTGCCTCTGATCGCGCTCGGACTGCTTGCCAGCCTGTTCATATATTCCACGACCAACGCGGTGCGCGACGGCCTGATCTTCGCCGACAGCGAATTGCGCAGGATGGCCTCCGAGGCGCGGATCACGAATCCGCGGTTTTCCGGTGTGACGACAGCGGGGGATGCCTTTTCGGTCTCTGCCACGATCGCCACTCCTGATGCGCCAAAGCCGGGACGGATCGATCTGAAGGACCCCACCACCTCGATCAGCTTCGCCTCGGGCGTAGATCTCGCCTCTTCCGCCAGGACAGGCAGCCTCGACATCAAGACCAACATCGCGCGGCTCGCCGGCGATGTATTTCTGGAAACCTCGACGGGCTACCGCATCGAAACCGACGAGATCGTATTGAACTTTCGTACCGGAAACGTCGAGACCCCCGACGGCGTTACGGCAACCGGGCCGTTCGGGCGGATCGAGGCGGGCTCCATGGAGCTGTTGCAAGACCTTGACAAAATTCCTGAGGGCGGCCAGTCAGTTCTAATATTCAAAAACGGCGTGAGGGTGGTATACACTGCACGGGAACCGCAGCAACAAGGCAGCGAACAGTGATCAAATTCGTGAAAAACTGGCTGATGATCGCGCTGTTCTGCGGCGCACAGGCCGCCATGGCGCAAGGCACATCAATCGGCCTGACGGGCGAGGCCCATAACGCCGGCCTGCCGGTCGAGGCGACCGCCGATACCCTGTCGGTCGATCAGGAGACTTCCACCGCCATTTTCGAAGGCAACGCCAAGGTAACGCAGGGATCGCTGCGTCTGGACGCCGAGAGTATTCGCATTGAATACAAGCCCGAGGATGGCGGTGTCTCGCGGATAGAGGCGACCGGCGGCGTGACCTTTACCAACGGCGCGGAAATCGCCGAAGCGGAGAACGCGGTTTATACCGTCGGCGTGTCCGAGATCGCCATGACAGGCGGCGTGCTGCTGTTGCAGGGCCAGAATAAAATCTCGGGCGACCGGCTGGTTCTGGACCTCGACGCCGGAACCGCAACGATGCAGGGTAACGTCAAGACCGTCTTTACGCCGGCCAACGGCAAATGAAGAACGGCACCGACAGTCAGGGCGACACCAGCGGGCTGGTGGTCACGAATCTGGGCAAGTCCTATGGCAAGCGGCTGGTGCTGCGCGATGTCAGCCTTGAACTGCACCGTGGCGACGTCATCGGCCTGTTGGGCCCGAACGGCGCCGGCAAGACAACGTGTTTTTACGCCATCGCGGGGCTGATCACGCCGGACAGCGGCACGGTGACGATCGACGGCAAGGACGCCACGCTTCTGCCGATGTACCGGCGCGCCAAGCTGGGGCTCGGCTATCTGCCGCAAGAGGCGAGCATCTTTCGCGGCCTGAATGTCGAACAGAACATCGGTGCCGTCGTGGAGCTGTGGGAGCATGACCCGTTGAAACGCAAGGAACGGCTGGAGGAGTTGCTCGACGAATTCTCGATCGCGCATCTGCGCAAAACCTCGGCTTTGGCATTGTCGGGCGGCGAACGGCGGAGGGTGGAGATTGCGCGCTGCCTCGCCAGCAATCCGCGGTATATTCTGCTGGACGAACCGTTTGCGGGCGTCGATCCGATTGCTGTGGGGGAAATCCGCCATCTGGTCGGCCAGCTCAAGAACCGCGATATCGGCGTATTGATAACGGACCACAACGTTCGGGAGACGCTGGATATCGTGGATTACGCCTACATCCTGCACAGCGGCGGCATGCTGATGCGCGGCACTCCGGAGGAGGTCGTCGCGAACGAAGATGTCCGGCGGGTCTATCTGGGCGAGCATTTCACTTTCTAGCAGGCCCCCGTCGCCGAACCGGTACATTTTCGGCAATTCCAAAAAACAAAAACCGGACTTCGGTGCAAAGCTTATTGCGCGACACAAATTCTCTTCTTAGTCTGAAACCATGAACACCCAGAAATTTTCAAATTGTTGAACTCGGATTTTGGCGCTCTAACCAAATCCTTGTGGGTTAATTTTGTGGTCGGTCGCAGCGTTGACTTCGCATATCAACGAAATCCTGCCGGACCGGATCAGATAGGAGGTTGAATGCGATATCAGATCAGCGGAAAACATTTGGATGTAGGCGCTTCCCTGCAGCAGCACGTCAAGGACGAGCTGGCCAGTATCATCGAAAAATTCGCAGAGCGCCCAACCGAAGCGATCGTCACATTTTCAAAGAACGGCTTTAATTTCGTTTGCGAAGCCTCCGTGCATCTGTCCACCGGTCTTTCCGTCAACGCCAGCGCAAGCGCGCCGGAGATCTATGCCTCTTTCGAGGGCTGCGCGGAGCGGATGGAAAAACAGTTACGACGCTACAAGCGCCGGCTGAAGGACCATCACAGCCACAGGTCATCACCGGTTGAAAGTGCAGGCGCTTCGTCGTATATCCTCGCCAGCGAAGACACAGACGAGGACTCGGTGGAACCCGAAACGCTGCAGCCTGTGATCATCGCAGAGATGGAGACCAAGATTCATTCTTTGTCCGTGGGGGAAGCGGTTATGCAAATGGAACTCGCCGGTGAAAGCGTCTTGGTATTCAAGAACGAGGGCCATAAAGGACTGAATGTCGTTTACAGGCGCAAGGATGGAAACATTGGCTGGATCGATGCTGAATCGGTAAGGCCTGATTAGAGAGAAGCCAAAGACACGCAATGGAACTCAAAGAAATCCTCGACGCAAAAGCCGTCCGCTATACCTCCGGCGTTTCCAGCAAGAAACGTCTTTTGCAGGATATAGCTGAACAGGCGAATGCGGTTTACGGCCTGAACGCCATAGAGGTTTTCTCTGCGCTGCAGGAACGCGAGGCGCTCGGCTCTACCGGTGTCGGGCGCGGCATCGCCATTCCGCATGCGCGGTTCGAGTCCATGGACAAGGTTGTCGGCATGTTCACCCGACTGGAAAAGCCGGTCGATTTCGATTCGGTTGACCATCAGCCTGTCGATCTGGTCTTTACATTGCTCGCACCTGCCGCCGAGGGTGCGGAACACCTGAAGGCTCTGGCCCTCGTCTCGCGGACACTGCGAGACAAGGATGTCTGTGCGAAACTGCGTGCTAACGATGACGAGCAGACGCTCTACACTGTCCTGACAGAGGTAAGGGCGCCCTGGGCGGCCTGACCGAAGTCAACGGTTTCGGGTCCGAATACTTTCGCAAAATGCTGTTCCCATGTCGGAATGCGCGGCGCGTGCCGTGCGTTCGGGTCAGGTAATGATTCCGCGGCATGGACAGACGCTCTTGCCAGCACCGCATCGGCCCAGCGCTGCGGGTCGTCCGTTTCCAGCATCATCGCATCGTCCTGCAACAGTTCCCGAAGCGCCGGTATCGGCGAACAGATAACCTGCACACCCAGCGCGCGGGCTTCCAGTGCCGGCAGGCCGAAACCCTCTTCGTGGCTTGGAAACAGCAAGGCCGACGCGCCCGACATCAGTGCAAACATCTCTTTGTCCGGCAGGGCCGCGCATTCCGTTATGTGGCGACCCATCAGAGGTGAGCTGTCCAGCAGCCGGAACACGTCTTCATTCCTCCAGCCTCTCGCACCAACAAGATAGAGCCGTGGAACCGGGCCACCCCGAAGGACCAGGCGTTGCCAGACCTCGAACAATAAAGCATGGTTCTTGCGCGGCTCGATTGTTCCGACGCAGACAAAATACGGTTCATGCGAAAACCTTCTTGGACTCCGCTCCGGCACGGAAACCCCCAGATGCGCGATCACAATTTCGGGCTGCACCGAACGTCCGGCGGCATGATGCGCGACACGCGCTGCCGTGTGGGCCGAATTGCAGATTATCTGGTCGGCACAGACCATCGCCGCCCGTGCGCGGGACCGAAAAAGCGCCGGCATGCCGGCGCGGACCAGATCGGGGAAATCCAGCGGGATCATGTCGTGCAGCTTGATCCGAACCGGCGCGGCACCTGCCGACTTCAATTGTCGCAAAAAGATATCGTCGAGGTTGCAGTGCCCGACATTGAGATATTCGAATCCTTGGCCGAACCGGGCCGAAAGCAGGACCATCAATCCCGCCATCGACCCGAAATAGGTTGACCTCCGCCGCAGGTATGCGGCGGCGCGCCGGCGGCGAAGGGCGCTGTGCAGGCGCGGCGCGGCCTGTCCGAACCGCACCTCTCCGGGCAGGGTCCGGCACAATCGCCGCATCAGGCCATCGCCGGCGTCGCGATCCAGAAGCGCATAGTTTCTGCCGTGACGGACAATGGCCCAGAGCGGCGCTTCGCGGCGAATGAGTTCGGCCCAATAGGCACGCTCGACCCGGTCTATGCCCGTACCGGTCACACGGGCCGCGCGCGAAAAGCTGCGGCTCAGATCAAGGATGCAGGGCGCAGGGGGCTTGGGTTTCGTCTGGGCAAAAACGGGCGATGGCAGAGGCATGGAAGCTGTGGCCGGATGTCTGTTAACGTCCTCTCAACCATGCATCATTCTTGGTTAACAAGTCGTTTCGACATTGCTGGATAATCGAAACCCGATGGCGGCGCCCCTCGGAACAACCATTTCGGGCCAGCCAAACGCTAACCCTTCTTCAATTCAACTCCCGGTGCATAAGCGATGAAGAAGGGGTTTTCGTATCCCGCCTTGCCATAGCTCAGCGGGGTGTGATCGTCGAACCGGACAACCTTGCCGCCGGCGCCTTGCAGGATGGCCTGTCCGGCCGCGGTGTCCCATTCCATGGTGCGGCCCAAACGCGGATAGAGGTCGGCTTCTCCGCTCGCCACCAGGCAGAACTTCAACGACGATCCCGCGCCGGTCATATCGTGCACCCTGTACTTCGCGATATAGTCGTTGGTCGCCTGATCCCGGTGCGACTTGCTGGCCACCACGACCAGACCGCTGTTGTCCGGCGTCGAGACGTGCAGCGGTGTCATCGGCCCGACGACACCGGTGGCCAGATCGCCGCTCTCTTCGTAGGACTTTCCGTCCGCATCGGTGATGAACAGGCGATCCTTGGCGGGCGCATAAACCACGCCCAGCGTCGGAACGCCGTTTTCGACCAGCGCGATGTTAACGGTGAAGTCGCCGCGGCGGTGGACGAATTCCTTGGTCCCGTCCAACGGATCAACGATGAAGAACGTGTGGCCATCGGCGCGGTGAGTGTCCGTCTGTTCCTCGGTCACGATGGTCGCATCGGGAAATGCCTGCCGCAGCCCGGCGAAGATAACCGCGTCTGCCCGCTCGTCCGCGATGGTGACGGGGCTGTCGTCGGACTTGATTTTAACCTCGAATTCGGGCCGGACATAGACCTCCATAATCTCGGAACCGGCCTTGAGCGCCAAGCGCCGCATCGTCTCGCAAACCAGATTTCTGTCCATGCTGTTAACCTTCTGTTAGCCATGCGGGCCGATCCTGAACCCCTCTGTCGTACTATGAGTTTTTGCGGCGGAATGACAACCCGTAAACCCCGCGCCTCAGGAGCCGCCATTGACTGTCCGCCGCTATTTCTCTGAAGCATGGCGCGGCGGCGCGGGTTTTCTGTCCGTGCTCTATCACGCCACCGTGCGCGATATCCGCAGCGCGCATGCCAACGCCTTTATCGCCATCGGCTCTGAAATCGCGCAGGCGCTGGTGCTGGTCATCCTGATCATGGTGTTCCTGAACGCGCTGGGCATCGGCCGGCTGATGGTGCGCGGCAACGCGATGCTGTCGGTGCTGACCGGCGTCTTCCTGTTTCTGGTCCACACCCGCGCCTTCAGCCGGGTGATTGCCAGCGCCGCCAAGGCAGGCAAGATGGTCCGTCACAGATCGACGCCGCCTGTTTTGCTGCACCTGTCGGCGGCGCTGGCAAGCTTGTACATTCAGACGCTGGCGTTGCTGGTCATGTTGCTGGCCACGCATGTGCTGTTCGCCCCTGTTGAGGTCGATGCGGCCCCGCGCGCCGCGCTTGCCGTCGGGCTGGCTTGGTTTTCCGGTCTCGGTGCTGGCGTCCTCGCGGTGTCGCTGCGGCCCTACGCCCCGAAGCTGGTTCAGATCACGGGCAGTTTCTATGCCCGCGGCAACATGTTCTTCAGCGGCAAGATGGTACTGGCCAGCGGATTGTCTGCATCTGTTCTGCAATATTTCCTGTGGAACCCGCTGTTTCACGTCATCGATCAGGCGCGCGCCGCTGTATTTATCAATTACACCGCCACAACGACGAACCTGCTCTATCCGTTTGCGGTCGGGGCGGTCTGCCTGCTGCTGGGCCTGATGATCGGGCAGCGCTCGAACCGGATTTTGCCGGTCACCGCGCCATAGATATCAGGCGTCCACAACCCGCAGCGTCACGTTGATCCGTCCGCCGCCGTCGAGCAGGCGGCTGCTGCCAAACTTGATCCGGTCGATGCCGTGATAGGCCAGACGCGCCGCGCCGCCGATCACTGCGACTTCGCCCGAGGACAGCCAGACTGACTGCGTCGGGTCGCTGCGTTCCGTTCCACCGACCCGGAACAGCGCCTCGTCACCAAGCGAGATCGATACCACTGGATAGGAAAAGTCCGCTTCGTCACGATCCTGGTGCAGACCCATTTTCGCACCTTCTGTATAGTGGTTGATCAGGCAGCAATCCGGCGCGCGTTCTGTTCCGGAATAATCCGACCACACCCTCAGGATCGAGGCGGGGATCGCGGGCCACGCAACGCCCGACGGGTGCCGGTCGATATAGCGATAGCCGCGCCGGTCGGAATACCAACCGTACTTTCCGGCAGAGGTCATCCGCACCGACATCGGCTTGCCCCAGCGCGTGACCGGCGAAAACATCGGCGCGGCGCGGGCAATGGCGCGGATATCGTCTCGCATGGCTATCTGGCCCGGCGACGGGATCGCCGATTTGTACACCAGAACCCCGTTTACATCCAACCTTTGCATGCCCCGCTTTACCTCCTATATCGGCCCTGATCGGCAAGCTAGCGTATATGACTTCTTAATCCACCGCACGGCGCAAAATTCTGCGATTGAGCGGTTGCAGGCCCCCGGAACCACTCCTATATAGTGCTGTTGTCAAGGCGGCCTTATCCGGTCGCTGTTGGGATGGGGTGCTGGTGCCGAGAATCCGGGCCGGTGTTCCAAAATCGCCGAAAGAAAAGGACTGAAAAATGGCCAAAGTTATTGGTATTGACCTGGGAACCACGAACTCCTGCGTTGCCATCATGGATGGA
>JBFFQS010000038.1:0-15566 GCA_041573315.1 Amylibacter sp.
AGAAGAAGAGGAAGAACTCGAGTTCAACCCGCTTCTGCTCAAGAAAGTCGACGAACTGGAACTGTCTGTCCGCTCGGCCAACTGCCTGAAGAACGACAACATCGTTTATATCGGCGACCTGATCCAGAAGACCGAAGCCGAAATGCTGCGGACGCCGAACTTCGGCCGGAAATCCCTGAACGAGATCAAGGAAGTTCTGACCGGCATGGGCCTGCACCTCGGCATGGATATCGTGGACTGGCCACCGGACAATATCGAAGAGCTGGCCAAGAAATACGAAGACCAGTTCTAAAAAACAGGGCCGGGGGCAACCCCGGCCTCGAATGCCCGGACTGCCGGGGAAAATATGGGCGCCAAGCCCCAAGGAGAGTGGCCGTAATCGCAATCGGCTGCCGGACAAAGTAGAAAATAACCGAAAGGAAACAAAAAAATGCGTCACGCACGTGGTTACCGCCGCCTCAACCGGACACATGAGCACCGCAAGGCTCTGTTCGCGAACATGGCAGGCTCGCTCATCGAACATGAGCAAATCAAGACAACATTGCCGAAAGCCAAGGAGCTTGGTCCGATCGTTGAAAAACTGATCACCCTTGCCAAGCGCGGCGATCTGCACGCCCGCCGTCAGGCTGCGTCGAAACTGAAGCAGGACGTCTATGTGTCCAAGCTGTTCGACGTGCTCGGCCCGCGCTACAAGGAACGTCAGGGCGGCTATGTCCGCGTTCTGAAAGCCGGCTTCCGCTATGGCGACATGGCGCCGATGGCGATCATCGAACTGGTGGATCGCGATCCCGCTGCAAAAGGCGCTGGCGACAAAGCCCGCCTTGAAGCGGAAGAAGCCGCCGAAGATTAAGACGGCGCATTGATCTCAGACATCAAGAAACCCGCGATCGGATCGCGGGTTTTGTCGTTTCAGGGCCGACGCAAAAAGAAAAATTTGAGCCCAGTCCTCACGCTTTGATTGACAACCGGGCCGTCTTGAGTGTCCCGTCTTCGTTCATTAGGTTAAGAAGGTTCCGGGAAACAAGGACATTCAAATGGCGGATCTGTTCGATCAGGCTTCTGGTGACAAGGACTTGGCGAGCGGCGCGACGCCTCTCGCCGAGCGGCTCCGCCCCGCCTCGCTGGACGAGGTCATCGGGCAGGAGCACCTGCTCGGCCCAGACGGGCCGTTGCGCACGATGCTTGCCAACAAGACACTTGGATCGGTGATCTTCTGGGGGCCGCCGGGCGTCGGCAAGACCACGCTGGCCAAGCTGCTGGCGACCGAGGTCAACCTCGCCTTTGTCCAGATCAGCGCAATTTTCACCGGCGTCGCCGATCTGAAAAAGATATTCGAGGCCGCCCGCATGCGCCGCCAGAACGGCAAGGGCACGCTGTTGTTCGTGGACGAGATCCACCGCTTCAACAAATCCCAGCAGGACGGGTTTCTGCCGCATATGGAAAACGGGACCATCGTGCTGGTCGGGGCAACCACGGAAAACCCGTCTTTCGAACTGAATTCGGCGCTGCTGTCGCGGTCGCAGGTTTTGGTGCTGGAACGCCTGACGCTGGCGGAACTGGAACTGCTGGCGCAGCGGGCCGAGCGCGCCATGGGGCGGAAACTGCCGCTGACGCCGGAGGCCCGCGATGCCGTGCTCGACATGGCGGATGGCGACGGGCGGGCGCTGCTGAACCTGCTGGAGCAATGTTTTTCCTGGCAGGACAGCGATAAGGTCGATGCCGAAACCATGGGCCGGCGCCTGTCAAAACGGATGCCCAACTACGACAAGTCCGGTGACGAGCACTACAACCTGATCTCCGCCCTGCACAAATCGGTGCGCGGTTCGGACCCCGACGCCGCACTCTACTGGTTCGCACGCATGCTGAACGGCGGCGAGGACCCGCGCTATCTGGCGCGGCGAATCACGCGCATGGCGGTCGAGGATATCGGCCTCGCCGATCCACAGGCGCAGGCGATCTGTCTGCAATCCTGGCAGACCTTTGAGCGGCTCGGCAGCCCGGAGGGCGAACTGGCGCTGGCACAGGCCGTGGTCTATCTGGCGCTGGCACCTAAATCCAAGGCCGCATATGCGGGGTTCTCGCAGGCGCGGCAGGCGGCGAAAAAGACCGGATCTGCCCCGCCGCCGAAACACATCCTCAACGCCCCGACCGGGCTGATGAAGGATCAGGGCTACGGCGAGGGGTATCTGTACGACCACGATCAGCCTGATGGGTTCTCCGGCCAGAACTATTTTCCCGAAGCGATGCCGCGCGGGGTTTACTATCTGCCCGAGGATCGCGGCTTCGAGCGCGAACTGAAGAAGCGGGTGGATTATTTCGCCAAGCTCAGGACGAAGCGGAAATCGGATTCCAGATAAATCGCTTGTATGGAAAAGTTATAATATTTCTTTTTACTTGCAATTACTTAGTATGTTGGCTCATTAACTATAATACCGGATTGTCTCGGGGACGCCGTTGCTATGGCTATCGTCCAAGTTCTGTTTGTCTGCAAGCCGTCGGCGGACTTGTCCCGCGATTATCGAACGGCGGCCTTCGAAGTCATGCAGTCGGATTGCCATTCCAGAAATCTGGCCGGTTTCTTCCTGTCGATACCGACTGGTTACGTTGGATTCTTCGAGGCTGAGGAAGGCATCGTTTTCGGACAGATCGAGCGGATCGTCAGGGCGCGGAAATTCCGGGACATTCAGGTTATTCGGGAAATCCATCCCAGGTCCCCCGCCTGCGATGACTGGTACGTCAGTGACGTTGAACCCGTCGCGATTTCACCGGAGGATTTTTTGTCGCCGGAATACCTTGCGAACTTCATCCGCAGTGCGTTAAAGCCTCTGTCCAGACGCCTGCAGCAGTAATTTCCGCGGGCAGCGACCCAATGACTGTGGAATTTCTGGCTCATGGCTGTGCTTATAACGCTTTTACAAATTGGCCTTGGCGGCGCGCTTGGGGCGATATCCCGGTTTCTGTTCGCAACGGGCGTTATGCGTCTGACCGGCGACGGGCTGCCGCTGGGTATTCTGACGGTCAACGTACTCGGTTCTTTCCTGATGGGGGCGGCTGTGACGCTGTTTTCCCACCATTTCGAGGACGTCAACCTGGCCCCCTTGGTAATGACGGGTTTTCTTGGCGGTTTCACGACGTTTTCGGCGTTTTCGCTGGATGCGGTCAATCTGATCGAAAGCGGCCGCGTGGCCGCGGCTGCCTTTTATATCGGCGGCTCGGTTGGATTGTCGATTTTGGCGCTTATGTTAGGCGTCATGGTGGCGAAGGGTTTTTAGTATGAGCGGCGTTCAGAAGATAGAAGTACAGGCAGACAGCGATGACGTGCGCGTAGACCGCTGGCTGCACCGGCTGTTTCCGCAGGTGACGCAGGGCCGCATCGAAAAGATCTGCCGAAAGGGTGACCTGCGCGTGGACGGAGGCCGGGTCAAGGCCTCGACCCGGTTGCAGGCCGGTCAGGTCGTGCGTGTCCCGCCGATGCCCGAGGACGCGGCGCCGAAACGGTCGGTGGCTGCGGGACAGGGCGTATCCGACGAGGATGCCGCGCTGATCCGGTCCTGTGTGATCTATCGGGACGACGACATCATCGCTATCAACAAGCCCGCCGGGATCGCCACGCAGGGCGGCTCGAAACAAGAGCGCCATATCGACGGAATGGCCGAGGCGCTGATGTTTGATTTGGATGCCAAGCCGAAACTTGTGCACCGGCTGGACAAGGATACGTCCGGCGTGCTGCTGCTGGCACGGCACGGCAAGGCGGCTGCGGAACTGGCGAAGGCCTTTAAATCGCGCGATACGCGCAAGATTTACTGGGCAGCCGTCGCCGGATGCCCGCACCCCAAGATGGGTACGATCAAGTTCGGGCTGGTCAAGGGGCTGGGCCATGGTCCCAATCAAGCCGGCGAGAAAATGCACTGCATCCACCCCGATGCCGTGGCCGATACGCCGGGCGCGAAACATGCCACGACCGATTACTCGGTGCTCGAGGAGGTTGGCAAGCGGGCGGCATGGGTGGCCTTGGTGCCGATTACAGGCCGGACCCACCAACTGAGGGCGCATATGGCCGAGCTGGGTCATCCGATCGTCGGGGACGGAAAATACGGCACCAACCGCCAGTTCAACGAAGGTGACGGCTGGGGCGCGCAACTGGGCGGAGACATCAGCCGTAAACTGCATCTGCACGCGCGGTCGATCACGCTTGATCATCCGATAACGGGCGCGCGGCTGCACCTGACCGCGCCGTTGCCGCCGCATATGGAAAAGACCTGGGAAATCTTCAACTGGCAGGTCAAATACGCGCCGGTCGATCCCTTTGAAGCCGTACGCTGAAAACAAGGGTTTCGCCGACAGCATGATACCATCCTACAAGAAAAGATTCTGGAAATCGGCCGAGGTGCGTCCGTCGGAGCGGGGTTTCGCGGTGTTTCTGGACAACAGGCAACTTACGACGCCGGGCAAGGCGCCGCTGGCGGTTCCGACCGAGGCGCTCGCTGCCGAGATCGCGCGGGAATGGCTCGACCAGACCGGCGAAGTGAAGCCCGAAACGATGCCGGCCACGCGCATGTCGAACTCTGCGATCGATTTGGTATCCGTCCAGTTCGATGCCGTTGTCGACATGGTGGCCGAATATGGCGCAAGCGATCTGGTCTGCTATCGGGCCGATACTCCCGCTGCGCTGGTCGCAAGGCAGGCTGCTGGCTGGAACCCGCTGGTCAACTGGGCCGAGGCCGAACTGGGCGCGCCGCTGAAAGTCACGACCGGCGTGCTGCCGGTGGAGCAGCCCGGGCGCAGTCTCGAGCGGCTGCGCGCCGCCGTCGCGGGCCACCAGCCGTTCCATCTTGCGGCGCTGCATGATCTGGTCACTTTGAGCGGGTCATTGGTCGTCGGATTGGCCGCGGTCGCGAATCACCTGGGTCCTGAACAGGCCTGGAACGTCAGCCGGATTGACGAAAAATGGCAGGCAGAGCAGTGGGGAACAGATGAAGAGGCGCAGGAAACGGCTTTGATCAAGGAAAACCAATTTAAATTTGCCTGCCGATTTCTGGAATTACTGGGTTCCTGAGTTGCCACAAATTTCAGCAGCTTTTTAGGTCATGCTTATTTACTCATCTGCTGCAACACCCTTACAGCTGCCTGAGATTTTCCTGCCCAAATCTTAAGCGACTGTTAAATGGGTAAGCACGACACCCCTAACTCATGCCGCTGCCAAACATATTCTTCAAATGCAATTCTTTCCTTGACCATTCAAGCCTTTAATTGCCACAATTAATTTATTGGGGGAAACAACCCCCATGTTGTCGTGTCGGCCGTCAGGGTCGGCGAAGCCCGAACGGGCTCACATCAGGATGAGGTTACTATGAAAAGATCTGCTTTTATCGGCGCTCTGACCGCTGCAACTTTTGCAGCCGGCTTTGCATCTGCCGGTACACTTGACGACGTCAAAGCCAAGGGCTTTCTGCAATGCGGTGTTGCCACCGGCGTTGTCGGTTTTGCCACGGCTGACGCAAACGGACGCTGGGACGGTTTCGACGTTGCCGTATGCCGCGCGGTTGCCGCGGCAATCTTCGGCGACGGCGATGCAGTGAAGTTCACACCGCTGAGCGCCAAGAACCGCTTCACGGCGCTGTCGTCAGGCGAGGTCGATATGCTGGCCCGGAACACGACGTGGACCTTTTCCCGCGATGTCGAACTGAAGTTCACCTTTGTTGGCGTGAACTATTATGACGGTCAGGGCTTCATGGTTCCGAAAGCGCTTGGCGTGACTTCGGCAAAAGACCTGGACGGCGCGACGGTATGTATCCAGACCGGTACGACCACCGAGCTGAACCTGGCCGACTTCTTCCGCAAGAACGGCATCAGCTATGAGCCAGTGCCGATCGAAACGAACAACGAAGCGATCCAGCAATACGCCGCCGGCGCATGCGACTCCTACACCACCGACGCATCCGCCCTTGCATCTGCCCGTGCGACATTCGAGGATCCGAAAGAGCACGTCATTCTGCCTGAAATCATCTCCAAAGAGCCGCTCGGCCCGCTTGTGCGGCAGGGTGACGACCAGTGGGCGGACCTCGTTCGCTGGACTCTGAACGCTCTGATCGAGGCCGAGGAATACGGCGTGACTTCTGCAAATCTGGCAGAGCTGTCAAAAGGCACGGAAAACCCTGAAATCAACCGTTTGCTCGGTACAGAAGGCAGCCTTGGTGAAATGCTGGGCCTGTCTGCGGACTGGGCGGCCAATGCGATTGCGACCGGCGGCAACTACGCCGAGATTTTCGAGCGCAATATTGGCGAGAACACACCAATCGGCCTGTCCCGCGGACTGAACGCGCAGTGGACGGACGGTGGTCTGCTTTACTCGCCGCCATTCCGCTAGACTTGGAAATTGGGGCGCAGGTCATCCTGCGCCCCTTTTCATATTTGGAATCTGAATACAAAATGGCTAAGGCGGCAGATCGCGATTGAAGCGGCACCGGACACAAAGCCACAGACACACAGGGAGCGTGCAAATATGACTGCACTGAGCGATCCTCCGAAAGAGGGCTTCCGCCTTAGCATGTTAATCTATGACTCGCGCTATCGTTCGATGACGATCCAGGTGGCGGCGCTTATAGGTTTCGTCGCTTTGGCGTCTTGGCTCGTAAGCAATACGGCGGCCAACCTTGCTGCGCTCGACAAAGCGCTGGGTTTCAATTTTCTGCTGGAACCGGCAGGCTACGACATCAACCAGACGCTGCTGGAGTACACATCGCGCGACACGCATTTGCGGGCGTCTCTCCTTGGGTTGCTCAACACGCTTCTGGTGGCGGCCATGGGCTGTCTGACAGCGACCATCATCGGCGTTCTCGTCGGGGTCCTGCGTCTGTCGCACAACTGGCTCGTGGCCCGTCTCATGACGGTCTATGTCGAGGCCATCCGCAATGTTCCGGTCCTGCTGTGGATCGTTCTGGTGATGGCCGTCAGCATCGAGACACTGCCGCAGCCGCGTGATTTCCGCGGCGAAGATCCCGCAGCCACGATGAGCGTTTTCGACACGGTCGCGGTGACGAACCGCGGTGTCTACGTCCCCGAACCGCTGTTCTCGCGGTCACTGGGGAATATCCATCTGTTCGGCGAGTCCAGCCTGCGCTTCGATGTAAGCATCGATCTGATCGTCTTCCTGATCGCGTTGTTCGGCGGCATATATGCCGCGCATCGGGTCCGGCTTCGCGCCGACAAGATACAGGAGGATACCGGCATCAGGCCGACGACCTGGTGGCAACGTCTGGGCCTGATTGCCGGGCCGGCAATCGTTGTCCTCGTGGCGCTGGGCTTCCATCTGGGGTATCCGGCGCTCAAGGGGTTCAACTTCGCGGGCGGTACCCATATTCGGAACTCGTTGCTCGCGCTCTGGTTGGCCCTGTCGCTCTATACCGCCGCCTTTATCGCCGAGATCGTCCGTTCGGGCATCAACGCGATCTCGAAAGGGCAGTCAGAAGCGGCCGCGGCCCTTGGTCTCCGGCAACGCCGGATCATGAGCCTCGTCATTCTGCCGCAAGCGCTGCGGGTAATCATCCCGCCGCTGATTTCGCAATATCTGAACCTGACCAAAAATTCGTCTCTCGCGATCGCGGTTGGCTACATGGATATCACCGGTACGCTGGGTGGCATCACGCTGAACCAGACCGGACGCGAGCTGGAGGCTATCCTGCTGCTGATGCTGGTCTATCTGGGTATATCGTTGTCCATCTCTTACGTGATGAACTGGTACAACGACCGTGTGAAACTGAAGGAGCGCTGACATGAAAACCGAATCCTATGTCCGCACGGAAATGCTGGGCCAGAAGGCTCCGCCTGCTACGACAGTCGGTATCATCGGCTGGGTGCGTCAAAACCTTTTCGACGGCTGGTTGAATTCCATCCTGACGGTCATCGGGGCTGTGGCTGTGTTCCTTATTCTCGAAGAGATCGCGCCGTGGATCTGGCGCGGTACCTGGACGGCAGACTCTCTGCAGAACTGCCGGGAGGTCATTCAGGCCACCTATGGCGAAGGCGTGACGGCTGCCTGCTGGTCGGTTATCGGCGAGCGCTATCAGCAGTTGATGTTCGGCTTCTACCCGTCAGAGCTTTATTGGAGGCCAATTCTGGCCTTTATCGGCCTGCTCGTCGCATTGTCGCCGGTCCTGTTTTCGCATCTGCCGCGCAAGATGCTTTGGTTCACGGGCATCTTTCCGTTCCTTTGCTTCTGGCTTTTGTGGGGCGGGACGATCTGGTTCCCGATCTCTGTATTGGCCGGTTTCGCGATCGGCTATGCGGCCTTTGTTCTGGTCAGCAGGACTGCCGGTAATCTGGCTGCGGTTACAGCCGCTATCCTGGTTCCGGTTCTGTGGTGGCTGTTCCTGGCCGCTCCGGTGGCAAATGACCTGGACAAGGTCATTCCGCTTGGCATCGAACAAGTCGGGTCGGCGAAGTTCGGCGGCTTCATGCTGTCGGTGACCATTGGTGTTACCGGCATCGCATTGTCGCTGCCGATTGGCATCCTGTTGGCGCTGGGGCGGCAGTCGGACCTGCTGATCCTGAAGTCGATGTGCGTCGGGTTCATCGAGTTCATTCGTGGCGTTCCGCTGATCACTTTGTTGTTCGTGGCCTCGACGCTGCTGAATATCTTCTTGCCTCCGGGCACGAACTTCGACCTGATCCTGCGGGTCATGATCATGGTGACCTTGTTTGCCTCAGCCTATATGGCCGAGGTCATCCGGGGCGGTCTGGCGGCTCTGCCCAAAGGTCAGTACGAGGCGGCGGACAGCCTCGGCCTGGACTACTGGCAGGCGCAGCGGCTGATCATTATGCCGCAAGCGCTGAAGATCTCGATCCCGTCGATTGTGTCCACCTTCATCGGGCTGTTCAAGGATACCACGCTGGTGTCGATTATCGGCCTTCTGGATCCGATCGGTTTGACCACTACCATCCGCTCGGACACCAACTGGAACGGCATAGTGTGGGAGCTCTATGGCTTCATCGCACTCGTCTTCTTCATCTTCTGTTTCTCAATGGCCCGATACTCCATGTATCTGGAGAGCAAGCTCCAAACCGGTCACCGATAAGGGAATATAATAATGGCTAAAGCTGCAAACGAAGCACCCGCCAAGCGGATGGAGGTCTCGGACGAGGTCGCCATCCAGATCACCAACATGAACAAATGGTACGGTACGTTCCATGTTCTGCGGGATATCAACCTGACCGTCTACCGCGGCGAACGGATCGTGATCTGCGGTCCGTCCGGTTCGGGCAAGTCGACCCTGATCCGGTGCATCAACGCGCTGGAGGAACATCAGGAAGGCAAGATCGAGGTTGACGGAACGGTCCTGTCCTCCGACCTCAAGAACATCGACAAGATCCGGTCAGAGGTCGGAATGTGCTTCCAGCACTTCAACCTGTTTCCGCATCTGACGATCCTGGAGAACTGCACGCTGGCTCCGATCTGGGTTCGCAAGGTCCCCAAGAAGGAAGCCGAGGAAACGGCGATGCACTTCCTTGAAAAGGTGAAGATCCCCGATCAGGCCAACAAGTATCCGGGCCAGTTGTCCGGCGGCCAGCAGCAGCGTGTGGCAATCGCCCGCTCGCTGTGCATGCGCCCGCGCGTGATGCTGTTCGACGAACCGACCTCGGCGCTCGACCCCGAGATGATCAAGGAAGTTCTGGATACGATGATCGAACTGGCCGAAGAGGGCATGACCATGCTCTGCGTGACGCATGAGATGGGCTTTGCCCGTCAGGTTGCGAACCGCGTCATATTCATGGATGCCGGACAGATCGTGGAACAGAACGAGCCCGAAGATTTCTTCAACAACCCGCAGTCGGACCGGACCAAGCTGTTCCTGTCGCAGATCCTGGGTCACTAGTTCCAAGGTCGCTCATTTTGCGATCGAAAAACCCGGCTTCGGCCGGGTTTTTTATGTCTCCAGGTCCTTGGGCACGACAAACTCCACCAGTTTGCCCTCACCGAAATTGACATAGGCCCAATCTTCGACATCGAAATCGAGAATGGTCACGGAAGCGGTCGGATACTGATAGAATTTCTCGTGGTCCGGTGGCGGGCCCTTGATCAGGCGTTCGGCAAAATCCGAGATGCCTGGGTTGTGGCCCAGCATCATCACCGTATCGCCTTCGGCGCGGTTCAGGATTTTCAGCATGACGTCGCTGGAGGCATGGTAGATGCCTTTGATAAACTCGGGGCTCAGGTCAAGGTTCGCGGCTTGTTTGATCTCTTGCCAGGTCTCCATGCAGCGGGTCGCGGTCGAACATTGAACGTGATCCGGCAGATAACCCTGCTCGGCCAGCCATGCCCCGACGACACCGGCGGCGCGGTGGCCGCGCGCGTTCAGGCGGCGGTTATGGTCGCCGTTGAACGGGTCGTCCCAGTCGGACTTGGCGTGTCTGATCAGTATCAGGCGTTTCATCTGGCCCCCCGGAATGCGCGCATATGATGCGCCGATTGCTCCTCTGACCGGTTTGCGCCTTTGCTGACCGGGCATATCCTGCGTACAGCACAGCCGCGCGTCATACAATCCTGACCTGCCGCGCTGTGCAGAAAACCATGGCAGGCCGGCACATCGTAGCCCTGCGGGCTCAACGCGCCCACGGGACAGGCAGTCAGGCAGGGTTGGGCATCGCAGGTCAGGCAGGGGCTATCGCCGCCTGTGGGCGTAATTTCCAGCCGCTCGGCGAAGGCCAGTGCGCCGCGATAGGATACAAGCAGCCCGTTCGTGTCGTGTACCAGCATTCCGACGGGGCTGTCCCAGGCCCGACCTGTGCGTTTTGCCCAGCTCAGGAATGGGGCGTAGGGTGGTCCCCCGAAAGGAAAGATCGCGCGCGCGTCCAGCTGCCCGGCCAGCGCAGTGATCACGCGTTCCGACCATCGGTCCACCGGATGATCGCCTGCGAATTCAGGCGCGGCGGTCAGGGTTGTCCAGAAATCCTGCGACGGCCCGAGCAGAACCAATGTGGCGGCGCCGCCTGCCGCCGTGTCGCTGCTGTCGGGATGGAAAGCACCGAGGACTTCCAGCCCCGTCGCGCGCGCCGCAGCGTCGATATCGTCCAGCGTCATTTGCGTTGGAACGGCAGCAGCAGGCTCCAGCCGAGCTTGCTGGGCCGGTCGTCCTGCCATTGCAGGCCGATCGTCATGCCGTCGTGGCCGTCTTTTGGCTGGTCGGTATAAGTGCCGAAAATCCTGTCCCAGACCGACAGGTTGAAGCCATAGTTGCTGTCGTGCTCCTCGCGCAGGACGGAATGGTGCGCGCGGTGCATGTCCGGCGTCACGATCACCGTCCTCAGCATACGGTCCAGTGTCAGAGGCAGGCGCAGGTTGGCATGGTTGAACATCGCCATGCCGTTCAGGATGACTTCGAACAGGATCACCGCCACGGCGGATGCGCCCAGCAGGTAGACCACCCCGATCTTCAGCAACATCGACAATGCGATCTCGACCGGATGGAACCGGATAGCCGTCGTCACGTCCATGTCGCGGTCGGCATGGTGGACGCGGTGCAATCGCCAAAGGACAGGAACCTTGTGGGTTACCAGATGCTGGGTCCAGATCACCAGATCGAGTATCAGTACCGCGGCCAGCACCTCGACCCAGATCGGCAGGGAAATGCTGTTGAACAGTCCCCAGCCGAGGTTTTCGGCGTCGATCGCAGCGCCCACGGCCAGCAGCGGCATGGCAATCGCCATCAGCCGGACAGTCACGGTATCCAGAATGACGATGGACCAGTTGGTGAACCAGCGGTGGGCCGTCGGCTGGGTGCGGGCGCGGCGCGGCAACAGGCGCTCCGCTATGGCCAGCACCGCGAACAGGCCCAGAAAAACCGTCAGTCGGATAGTTGCTTCGTTTTCCATGCTCTGCCTTTCCGGTCAGGCGCGGATCATGCTGCCCGAGCCGTAAGTTGTGAACAGCTCAAGCAGGCAGGCGTTGGGCTGCCGTCCATCGACGATGACCGCGGCGCGGACGCCCAGGCGCAAGGCCTCCAGCGCTGTCTGAACCTTGGGGATCATGCCGCCCGAGATCACGCCCTCTCGGATCAGTTCGTGGACCTGAGTGGCGCTCAGGTCGGTGAGGATGTCGCCGTCCTTGTCCTTGACGCCGGCGACATCAGTCAGCAGCAACAGGCGGTCGGCGTTCAGGCCCGCGGCGACCGCGCCGGCCGCCGTGTCGCCGTTGATGTTGAAGGTCTCGCCGTCCAGCCCGGTGCCGATCGGGGCGATGACGGGAATGAAGCCGCCAGCCGACAGCGCGTCGATAACGCCCGAATTGATGCCCACTGGCTCGCCTACCAGCCCGAGGTCGCCCTCGGCCTGTTTGCACACGATCAGATCGGCGTCCTTGCCAGACAGTCCCACGGCCTTGCCGCCCTGCCGGTTGATCGCCTGCACGATACGCTTGTTGACAGAGCCGGACAGAACCATCTCCACGACCTCGACCGTTTGCTTGTCGGTAACCCGCTTGCCGTGCACGAACTCCGATTTGATGTTCAGCTTATCCAGCATCGCGTTGATCATCGGACCGCCGCCGTGCACGATCACCGGGTTCAGGTTGCACTGACGCATCAGAACGATGTCGCGGGCGAAACTGTCCATAGCCGCGTCGCTGGACATGGCGTGGCCGCCCAGTTTGATCACGACGATGGCACCGTCGTAGCGCCGGATAAAGGGCAGGGCCTCGCTGAGCATACGGGCCGTTGCAATGCTGTCGCGTTCCATCGCTTTTGATTTCTCCACGGGCTTAATCCTCTGAAAACTCTTTCCGCTTTAGCGGTTTTGCCGGATCGCGCCAAGGGGAATGCGCCGGTTTAGCGCCTCGGAGAGTGATGATGTGCCTTTTGCCGCGGCAGTCAACCGCACCCGGCGGTCAGACCATGGTGGCGATGATGCTGCGCAGCGTGGCGATGCCCTCGCCCTCTTCGGCGCTGGTCACGACGATCTCGGGGTATGCGGCGGGGTGCTTGGCCAGAACCTCGCGCGTGCGCTCCAGCGCCTTTTCCAGCTCGCCGGCCTTCGGCTTGTCCGCCTTGGTGATGACCACCTGAAATGTGACGGCGGAGCGGTCGAGCAGGTCCATGATCTCTTCGTCTACGGCCTTGGGGCCGTGCCGCCCGTCGATCAGCAGAAAGACGCGGCGCAGGCTTGGGCGCCCCGAAAGATAGGCCTTCAGCAAGCGCTGCCATTTACCGACCACGGCGACCGGCGCGTTGGCGAAGCCATAGCCCGGAACATCGACCAGGTAATGCGCGTCGCCCAGCGTGAAAAAGTTGATCTCTTGCGTTCTTCCGGGCGTGTTCGAGGTCCGCGCCAGCGCCTTGCGCCCCGTCAGAGCGTTGATCAGGCTGGATTTCCCGACGTTAGAGCGGCCCGCGAAACAAACCTCCAGCCGGTCGGACGGTGGCATGCCGTCCATCGCGACAACGCCTTTCAGGAAGTCGCATGGTCCCGCGAACAGCAGACGGCCCTTCTCGGCGTCGGCGTGCTCCGGTGCGTCGGCTATTGTAAAGCGCATTTCGGTCATAGGATCTCGATTCCATCGCCAATGCGAATCTCTCCGCCGTGTATGACCTCGGCATAGACGCCGAAGTCCTGCGCGCCGCTAGCTTGTTTCAACAGGCCCAGCGTGTCCAGATCGCGCGTGCCGGAATCCGGATTCGCGGCCGTCGCCAGACAGCGCCCAATCCGTTCGCGCACCGCCAGTCTTGCCGAGCCGATGCGGATTTCCTTGCCCACCCAGTCGAATTCCTGCCACGGCGCGAAGCCCTCGACCCAGATATTCGCGCGGAACCGCAACGTCGAGATATCGGCGCCCGCCGCTGCCGACAGGGCCGCCAGCGTGTCGCGGGAATTGATCGAGATCGACGGGAAAGCGCTGTCGGTCATGCCGCGATCTGTTGCCCTTACGATAAAGGCGGATGGCGCCCGGTCCTCAGGCATCAGCGGTTTCGCCCAGTCGATCAGCTTGGCTGCGTCTTCGGGCAGGTCGGGGTTTCCCGATACTCTGCCCAATTTCGGATGGCTGAGGTGCACCAGACCTGTGTCCTCTTCCAAGCGCGCCCTGATCGCCATCAGCGCCGGAGCCTTGGCCGCGCGCGAAAAATTCGCGCATGGCGCCCAGTCGGTGCTGTTCTGATCGATCTTTGCCGCCTCGTGCGCCACGGCCCAGACCCTGTCCATCGGGAAGGTCTTGCCTGTCGCCAGCGCGACCCGGGTCAGAGCTTCGCAACCGTGGGCTTTGATCGGGTGGCGAAAGAGCTCTGAGACCCGCGCCATTATCCGTCAGCCTTCTTTCGCTTCAGCAGGCCGCCGAACATGTTACCCCAGATATCGGGCTTGACGCCCTGGCTGCGCATGATGGTGTATTGCTGGATGAAGGTGATCGTGTTGTTCGCGACCCAGTAGACCACCAGTCCCGAAGCAAATTGTCCAAGCATGAACATGAACACCCACGGCATCCAGGCAAAGATTTGGGCCTGCGTCTTGTCGGCGGGGGCCGGATTCAGTTTCTGTTGCAGCCACATCGTGATACCCATCAGGATCGGCAGCACACCGATGGACAGGACACTCAGGAACGAGGACGGATCAGGCGTACCCCAGGGAAGCAGACCGAAAAGGTTCAGGAAGGAGCTTGGATCGGGGGCCGAGAGATCCTTGACCCAGCCAAAGAACGGCTGGTGACGCAGTTCGATAGTGACGAAGATCACTTTGTAGAGCGAAAAGAAGATCGGGATCTGCAACAGGATCGGCAAACAGCCGGCCGCCGGATTCACTTTCTTGTCGCGGTACAGCTTCATCATTTCCTGCTGCAGCATTTGCTTGTCGTCGCCGGCACGTTCCTTCAGCTTTTCCATTTCGGGCTGCAGCTCTTTCATCCGCGCCATCGAGACGAAGGACTTGTATGCCAGCGGGAACAACAGGCTTTTGATGACCAGCGTCAGGCCGATGATGGCGAGGCCCATGTTGCCGATTACACCGTGCATCCAGTGCAGAACCTGAAAAATCGGTTTGGTCAGGAAAAAGAACCAGCCCCAGTCGATGGAGTCGACAAACTGTTCTATGCCGTCGCCGTCTTGGTAATGGCTGATCGCGTCCCATTCCTTGGCGCCCGCAAACAGCATTGTCGTGACATCCTGAGTTGCGCCATTCGCTATTTCGACGACCGGCAGGCGCATGTCCGTCTGGTAGGTGTCGCTGGCGGCGGTGTATTTTGCCACCGAAGTAAAGGACTGCCCCGGACTTGGGATCAGAGTGGTCATCCAGTACTTGTCGGTAAATCCAATCCAGCCGTTGCTCTCGACGTTGATCTTGTCGATGGCGGCCTGCTCTGCCGGATCAACGGTCTGGTCCGGCATGTCGTCATAATCGATTTCCTGAATCTCGCCGTCAGAGGCGCGCACCACGCCTTCGTGCAGGATATAGAAACCGATGGTGTCCGGCTCTCCGTGACGCGCGACGATGCCATAGGGGGCGAGGCGCAGGTTGGAGCCCGAGTTGTTTTCCACGGTTTGCTTGATGGAGAACATGTAGTTTTCATCCACCGAGATCGTACGGCGGAA